>JBMZNW010000054.1:2005-9913 GCA_049619915.1 Gammaproteobacteria bacterium | reverse complement strand
ACTAGCTTTACGATACTACGGATAATATTAGACTCTTCCTCTAACTCTTCAGAGTCACTTTCTTGTCTATCGTTAACAACTTCTTTAACAGTGTTACTTGTACCTACTGTTTGCTCATTCATATATTCAATAATTTGCTGCAACGTTTGCAAGGCAGCTAAATCATCTGCTGAAACTGTTAGCAAATCAGGCAATTTGTCCTGTAAGGCAGAAAGGATTTCAACACGCTTGATAGAATCGATACCCAGATCGCTATCCAGATTCATATCAAGGTTTAACATTTCAGTGGGATAACCCGTTTTATCGGCAACCACTTCCAGTAAAACTTCAGATAAATTTGAAAGTGCACTTGCAGATTGAGTTTGCGCAGGCTGACTTGCTTGTTGATGAGCTTCAGAAACATTAAAAATATCAACAATCGATTGCAACGTTTGTAATGCTGCCATGTCATCAGGACTAACAGAAGGCAAGTCTGGCATTTGCTCCTGTATAGCCGATAAAATTTCAACGCGTTTAATTGAATCAATACCTAAATCACTATCTAGATTCATTTCTAATGAAAGCATGTCAACCGGATAACCGGTTTTATCAGCAACAACTTCTAATAGAGTATCAGCAAAGCCACTCGTTACACTTGTTGCCTGAGAAGATGCTTCATTAACTGTAGTCGTTGAAGCAGCTGCTACACTTGATTCATTTGCAAATAACTCAGTAATAGAACGCAATGTTTGTAACTGACTTAATTCATCCGGGCTAATTGTCGGTAATTCTGGCATTGCTTCCTGTAACGCAGATAGAATTTCAACACGTTTAATAGAATCGATACCTAAGTCACTATCCAGATTCATATCCAGCTCCAACATCTCAATTGGATAACCTGTTTTTTCAGAAACAATTTCTAGTAATGTATCAGCAAAGCCATCATCTACCTGGCTTGAGCGTTATTAGTTGCAGCACTTGCGCCTACTGGTCTTCCTGCAGCAATGAACTCAACAATGTGTTGTAAAAATTGAAACGTACCAAGCTCTTCAGGATTAACCGATTGCGACCAAGGTAATTGTTCCTGCAAGGCGGAAAGAATTTCGACACGCTTGATAGAATCAATACCGAGATCAGTATCAAGACTCATATCAAGACTGAGCATTTCTAATGGATAACCTGTTTTTTCAGACACAACTTTTAATAACAAATTATTTATATCAACATCCGTTGATTCATTCTGAACCGGTTTAGCCTGTATTGTTTCCTGAATTTCTTTTATTAATGGCGCAGATTCTTTTATCTCTTGTTTAATCTCTGCTTTTATTTCTTGATTGACTGGTTGCTGCACAGGTTGCGGTATTGGTTGTTGTACTGGCGTCGCAACAAGTGGTTGCCCTGTCATTAATCGTTGTTGTTGTTCTAATAATGATTGAATTGATTTTTGTGCGGTTTCCTGCCCTTCAAGATATTGCTGATGTAAACGTGCTGTTTGTTCCTGCATTTTTTGTAACGCAAGAATGTTTTGTTGCGTTGCCTGCAATACATCATTGCTAACATTATATTGGGCATTATGCGAGGCATTATATGACGTATTATTAGTAACAACAGCATTGGTATTACTTGATACTTGTTGCTGTTGGTTTGAAGAAACATCTTTTACATTAGTCATCGTATTTACTTTCGATTGTTGTGCTTGTTCTGTTTTATTTTCCGTGTTGCCCAATGTTTTGCTAGGCACTTTTCTGGGCGGCTTAGCTTTACGCGGCATAGTATAGTTCGCACCATTAATCGCAATGGTCATTGCTGGTTTAGCATTCTTATCCGGTCTTTCTATTGCTGCACAAGCTTCATCCCACTTGCTAATATCAACTTCTTTTCCATTCGCCATTAAGGTCGCCAGCACCAAAGCCAAATCATATTGCCCTTGTTTTTTACCAACAGAAACATCTGTTGCAATAGCTGTAATTTCTTTACCTTCAAGAATAGAATTAATTAATCCTGTTAACGTTTTACCCGGACCAATTTCTATAAAAGTATCCACACCTGTTTCATAAAGCTTCTCAACTTGTTCTACAAAACGCACAGGATTGGCCAGTTGTTCAGCTAATATCTTTTTCGCTGAATCAATACCATCAGGATACGCTTCCGTCGTGGTATTGGATAAAACAGGTATTTGCGTTTTATTAAATTGGATATCAAGTAATGCTTTAGCAAACGGCTTAGCTGCATCAGCAACAAACGAACTATGGAAAGCAGCCGCAACAGGTAATTTAATTGCGCGTATCTTTTCTGCTTTCGCAATTTTTGCAAAAGCATCAATTTGATCACTGGCGCCTGACAACACGACTTGCGTTGGAGAATTATGGTTCGCCAAGACTAAATCAACATTATTTTCATTTAATAACGTCTTAACTTGATCATAAGGCGCGACAACAGCCAGCATTGAACCGCGATCGCCTTCACCTTGTGCCATTAATTCGCCACGAATGCGTGATAGGCGGAAGAACGCAGTTTCATCATAACAACCTGCAGCATATAGAGCCGTTAATTCACCATAACTATGACCAATCGTTGCATCAGCATCGACAGAAAAATGTTTTAATACATTTAACGCACCTAAGCTAACGACACCGATTGCCGGTTGTGCATTTTGTGTTTGTCTTAATGTTTCTTCCTGTTGTTTTTGATCCGCTTTTGAAAAAACAGGGATAGGATATAAAACATCGCCCAAGCTCTCTTTGCCTGTTGCTTCGAGAAATAAATTATTCGCTTGTTCTAATGCATTAAAAAACTGTGGAAACTGACAAGCCAAATCACGACACATACCGGCGTATTGCGAACCCTGACCCGGAAAAACAAACGCAACTTTGCCCTTGGTTTTTTCAGCACTATATATAACCCCATCAGGTCTTTGCCATGAATCTTCTGAAGAAGACGTTAATTGTTTTTTAATATCAGCAAAAAATGTTTCTCTATCTTGCTTTGTTTTTTCAATATTATTTTCAGTGACAATCGTTAAACGATGCGCAGCATCTTTATTAAAATTTTGACAGGAATCATAGGCAAAGAATCTTAATTCATCCCAAGTTGAAATAACCGAACTATCCGGAAGTTGTTTTATTAACTCTTCTTTTGACTCAGCACTTAAAGCAATGATTAATACCTGACCATCCCATTCAATCTCGGTTTTTGCTTCCTCGGCTTCTTCAAGTACACAATGAAAGTTACTACCACCAAAACCAAGTGCACTTAATGCAGCACGTCGTGGTGTATCTAAGGTTTTTAACCAAGGACGTTTAACTGTGTTCAAATAGATAGGAGCAGAACCCGGATTAAGAATCTCCAAAGGTTCATCGACTTTAATACTCGGTGGTAAAACTTTATGCTTTAGTGCCATTGCCGTTTTGATTAAGCCGGCTACACCAGCAGCAGCTTTAGTATGGCCTATCATGGACTTTACTGATCCAATCGCACACCATGTTTCACCTTCATTATCCTGGCCATAAACATCGTTCAGCGCTGTTGCTTCTACAGCATCACCAACAGATGTACCAGTACCGTGTGCTTCTACTAACTCAATACTTCTCGGTGTAACACCTGCTTCATGATAGGCATTACGTAATGCTTTGGTTTGTCCAGATGAACTTGGTGCATAAATCGCATTGCCTCTACCATCAGAAGAAGAACCAATCCCTTTTAATACAGCATAAATTTTATCGTTATCACGTTTCGCATCATCTAAGCGTTTTAAAACAACACTACCGATACCTTCACCTAATATTGTGCCATCGCCTTCTTTTGCAAACGGACGACTATTACCTGTTGGTGACAATGCCGGTGTTTTACTAAAACACATATACATAAAGATATCGTTAAACGTATCTGCACCGCCGGTAATCGCCATATCAATTCGGCCTGATGTTAATTCCATCGCAGCAAGATGTAAGGCACTCAACGAACTGGCACAAGCTGCATCGACAACACAGTTAGTACCACCAAAATCAAAACGATTCGCTATACGGCCTGCGGCAACATTTCCTAACAAACCAGGGAAAGAATTTTCCTGCCAAGGCACATAGCCATCAGCAATACGTTCGACAACATCTTCTGCTGTTTCGGCATCAACACCTGCATCGGCTAATGCTTTACGCCAAATTGGATGACCCAGTCTTGCACCTAATGGAATAACAAGTTCCAAAGTACTGGTAACGCCCATGATGACGCTGGTGCGATCACGGTCAAACTCTCGTCCATCACCCGCATCTTTAGCTGTAGAGTAATTCGCATCAAGTAAAGCCTGACGTGTTGCCACCATACCAAGTAATTGTGTGGTATCGGTTGCTTCTATATTGTTTGGACTTAAGCCATATAACAAAGGATTAAAGTCCTGCGCATTAATAAACCCGCCACGTTTGGCGTAAGTCATATCCGGTGCCGTTTTATCCTCGTCAAAGTAATCAGACGGATTCCAATGTGACTCAGGTATGTCTGTAATGGCATCGACGCCTTCACGAATATTGGTCCAATATTCTTGTGGGTTATCTGCTTTCGGAAACAGGCAACCAATACCAACAATGGCTAAAGGCGTTGTTTCTTTATTTTTTTCTTTGTTTGACATAACTAACCTGGATAACTGTTATAAATAACTGCTAATTGATTCAAGTGACATTGGTTTGAACTGTGTCTGTTCAACAGGAAGCTCAACACCTTGTTTTAGTAAAGCATTAATTCGATAAAGAACGGCTGCACCAAATAAAATATTCATCGCAACCGTGACTGCATCTCTGTTTTTCATTTCTGATAAAAATGAATCGCGTGTCCATTCATTAAATGCGCCCATAGCTGGTCCGCACCAAACCTGATAATCAACCTGCCTATCTTCAACACCGGCATTAGCCCAACGCGAAGACAAACCCAGATACCGCCATTTTATGCTTAGCATCGTTATAGGCTTTTTCTACTTGCGACGGATCACGTTCATTAAAAAATGTTTCGGTGTTTTGCCAAACTTCATCCAATGACATTTTAAAAATTGTTTTCTCAAGACTTCTTCGTTCAGCTTGCGGAATCTCTTCTATAGAGGAATACTTTTTATAAATGTCATAAAGTTTATTACCACGCATCGCAAACATCGTGCCGCGTTTTAATACTTGTAACTTCACACCCATTTCAAACATATCAACCGCCGGTGCCATCGTCATATCAGCCTGCTCCGCATTAGCCAACATTTCTCTGACTATGTCGGATGAACCAGACTCCTTACAGGCCTGATTAACCGTACCGGTAACTATATAGGCCGCTCCCATAGCAAACGCACCTAACGCAGACGCCGGCGTCGCAATACCCCCAGCCGCGCCAACACGCAATGGCTTTTTATAATTGTATTTCGCTTGCAACTGATCACGCAGTGATAACATCGTTGGCAATAAAGTAATTGCAGGTCGGTTATCGGTATGACCGCCAGAGTCCGCTTCAACAGTTAAGTCTTGCGCCATGGGTATTTCTTTCGCCAATTTAGCTTGTTCCTGCGTTATCACACCTTGTTCTATTAATTGATTTAATAAATTTTCCGGTGGCGGACTAAACCATTTACTCGCTAACTCAACGCGTGATGCTTTGGCAATAATTCGATTCGGTGCAACAACATTACCTTGCTCATCTTTATGAATACCGCTAACACGATAACGAACAACAGGTAACGTCAGTTTCATATAAGCTGATGTTTCAACCAGCGTCACACCGTATTTTAAAAATAGATCAACGACAGCATCTTCATGCCCTTTTTCATTCGGTGTATAAATCAGGTTATAACAATGTGTTTTATCCGCTAATGAAGATTGTAATCGTTGTATTGCTGCTTCTATTTCTTTCAACTGCAAACCGGCAGCGCCGAAAGAAGCTAACATATTTTCTTTTGCCAATGCTTCGACCAATTCAACAGAAGCAATACCATTCGCCATCGAACCGGCCATATACGGATAATCGATTTGATAATCGTGGCAGAATTCAGGATCACCTAAAGCAATAATAGATTGCGCTGCAGAAAACCCAAGTAAAGAATATTGATTATTCTTTAACTCTTGCTGATGTGTTGATTGAATCCCTCCACCGATAGCAAGCGATGTTTCTGATTTATTTTTAACAACACAAAATGGTTGTTGCAGCTGACGAACTTGTTCAGGGAAATTGCTCAACCCTATAAGCTGCGCGTCATTATCTGATTGCCAAACATTTAGGGAATGGTCTGCTGTCTCCGTCGAACGAGACGGAGTAATAATTTCTGGTATGGAACTCACTGTATTTTTTAATAATGCCTTCTGAGTGTTATGCTGGAAGGGACGCGATTAATGGTTTATATCCATTATTTACATCCATCGATTCTAATTGTAATGTGTGCGCGTCCAAATATAAGCCTAATTGTTGAATAATATCATTTTTTTCAGGCAAAACCTTGTCGCATCAGCGTACAATTCGATGAATTTTTACTGACAGTTTATTCATTTTGGCTCGATATCCGTTTTTCCCAAGCTGTAGATAGGAAAAGCGAAACAAAAATAAACCTAACTTATTGTTTTTAATATATTAATTACTTTTAATGAAATCCAGAGAAGAATTTCTGACAAAACTCGATGATATCCCTTATCAGAATGAGATTTTGCAGCATGTCTCACGTACATTTGCGCTAACCATCCCGCAGTTACCTGAGCCTTTATGCACAGTTGTGGGAAATGCCTACCTTTTATGTCGAATTGCCGACACAATCGAAGACGATAAAATCATGTCTGCTGAACAAAAGAAGCAATATGCCGAGCGGTTTATCGATGTTGTAAAAGGCTCAGATGAAGCACAATCCTTCTCCGAAGAACTATTTCCATTATTATCACCGACGGCTACTGAAGCAGAACACGATCTGATTGCAAATACGACGCCTGTTATTCGAATTACCCATAGCTTTAATTCACGCCAACGTGCCGCGCTGGAAAGATGTATAAAAATCATGGCAGATGGCATGGTGATTTATCAAGATGCTGAAACACTTGATGGCGTTGCCGATCAAAAAGACATGGACCAATACTGCTACTATGTCGCTGGTGTCGTAGGCGAAATGCTGACTGAATTATTTTGCGATCATTCTGCCGAAATTGATGCGCAACGTGACTTAATGATGAAGCTCGGTGTTTCTTTTGGTCAGGGCTTACAAATGACCAATATTCTCAAAGATATCTGGGAAGATCATGAACGTGGTGCCTGCTGGTTACCGCGCGAAGTATTTGAAAAACACGGTGTCGATATCCGCAATAAAGAACCGGGTAAAATGGGCGAAGGTTTTAATGATGCATTAATAGAATTGCTCGGTGTTGCCCATGCTCATGTCTACAACGCCTTGCGCTATACATTAATGATTCCGGAAAAAGAAAAAGGTCTGCGTAAATTCTGTTTATGGGCATTAGGAATGGCCGTTTTAAATCTGGAAAAGATAAGACAAACGCCGGACTTCACTCTCGGACAACAAGTTAAAATTAGCCGCAACAGTGTTAAAGCAACCATCTTTTTAACAAGTTTATTTGTAGGTCAAAATCGGATACTTACCTGCCTTTTCAAGTTTGCTGGTCGTCGTTTGCCTATGGCAAATATTCATGAGAAACTCTGCTAAAATCAGTGATATACAAGAACTGAAAAAGAAAACATGACACTCGATACAGACAACGACGACTCTAATAATCACCCTGGTAATCTTTCTGGCAATCACGCCGGCACAAAGTCTCTCTCAAGTAAGCTATCTATTGATTTAGACGACGCCATTCAGGCAGCAAAAAATAAACTGATTGAACAGCAACATGAGGATGGGCATTGGGTCTATGAACTCGAAGCTGACTGCACAATTCCTGCTGAATATATATTGATGAATCACTTCGTTGACGAAGT
>JBMZNW010000054.1:0-1995 GCA_049619915.1 Gammaproteobacteria bacterium | reverse complement strand
AAAAAATAGCGCGATACCTGCGTGACCAACAAAATGAAGACGGTGGCTGGTCGCTTTATACCGGTGGTGACTTTGATATCAGTTGCGCAGTCAAAAGTTACTACGCTTTAAAAATAGTCGGCGATGCGCCCGATGAAGAACACATGGTTCGCGCGCGAAACATGATCTTAAATCACGGCGGCGCAGCACGAGCGAATGTATTTACTCGAATCTTAATGGCCTTATTTGAACAAGTGCCCTGGCGAGCAACACCTTTCATTCCAGCTGAAGTGATCATTCTGCCAAAATGGTTTCCATTCCATATCGATAAAGTCTCGTATTGGTCACGTACTGTTATGGTACCGTTGTTTGTACTCTGTACTTTAAAACCAAAAGCAGCAAATCCGCGCGGTGTTGATATCAGAGAGCTGTTTATTATTCCGCCAGAAGAAGAGCAGCATTATTTCAAAGTCACAACTGCTTTAATGCGTGCTTTCTTAATTCTTGATCATGTCGGTCGTATGGTTGAAAAAATCGTGCCTAAGTTTGTACGTAAATACTCCATACGAAAATGTGAAAAATGGTTCCTGGAAAGGATGAATGAGGAATACGGCATTGGCGGTATTTTTCCGGCCATGGTCAATGTGTTTGAATCATTAGTTGTTCTTGGTTATGACAAAGATGATCCTTTACGTAAGCAAGCACGCGAAGCAATAGAAGCTTTATTAGTCAAACGCGGCAATAGCATGTATTGCCAACCTTGTGCCTCCCCTGTCTGGGATACTTGTTTAACGGCTCAATCATTAATTGAGTCTGAAAACGAAGAAAACGTTACGAAAGAAATAGAGCAGTCTCTCGACTGGCTGAAAGATCGTCAGCTTAGTGATGAGCCCGGTGATTGGCGTATACCAAGACCAAACCTTGAAGGTGGCGGTTGGGCTTTTCAATACAGTAACTATTATTATCCAGATCTGGATGATACATCGATGGTTGCCTGGGCGATGCATCGTACTGGGAAAGGTAAATATTCAGAACCAATTCAACGTGCTGCAAACTGGGTAGCCGGTATGCAATCTAACGGCGGCGGCTTTGGTTCTTTCGAAGTAAATAACACTCAGTATTATTTGAATGCAATCCCTTTTGCCGATCATGGTGCATTACTGGATCCGCCAACGGCTGATGTCACCGGACGTTGTATTGCTTTATTAAGCCTTGCTGATAAAGATAAATATTCAAACGTTATTAACGATGCAATTAATTATTTAAAATCAGAGCAAGAAGAAGACGGTTCCTGGTTTGGTCGTTGGGGAACCAACTACATCTACGGCACATGGTCAGTATTAACAGCACTGGAACTGGCTAATGAAGATCCACAACAAGATTACATTAGAAATGCCGTGAAATATTTACAGGATATGCAAAATGATGATGGTGGCTGGGGTGAAAGTAATGATAGTTATTATCCGCCGAAACACCGCAAGCCTTTTGCAAGCACCGCTTATCAAACAGCCTGGGCATTGCTTTCGTTATTAGCGGTTGGTGAAGCAGAAACAGAAACAGTGCAAAAAGGTATCCATTATTTAATAAATAATCAGTCAAGTGATGGGCATTGGTATAACGATAGTTATACTGCGCCCGGTTTTCCTCGCGTGTTTTATTTAAAGTACCACGGTTATACCAAGTATTTTCCGTTATGGGCGTTGGCTCGATATAAAAACCTGACTCAATAAGTTAGGGTAGCTTTGAAAAAGATAGGAATTATTGCTGCCTTACCCGCCGAAGCAGCTTGTCTATACGACGAAAAACTGCAAGTCCACGCACCTTTTGAAATACAAGACGGCATTTATTTATGTTTATCCGGCATCGGCTATGATGCAGCAAGTCAGGCAGCAGAAAAACTTCTTGATTTAAACATTAATGCATTAATCAGTTGGGGCGTTGCCGGTGCGCTGGATGCAGCGCTCGAATCTGGCGATTTGATCATTGCGAATTCAATTATTTCAGCAAATAAAAGCA
>JBMZNW010000053.1:7161-10157 GCA_049619915.1 Gammaproteobacteria bacterium | reverse complement strand
AAAGGTATTTCAGAACTGATGCAGATAAAACAAAAGTTAGACGATGAATTAGAAAAAGAACTCAGCATTGACATCTCTAATATTCTTATTGGCGCCTGTCTGAAAAGTATCGGCACACAAATCGATATACTTTTTAATCAAGGCTGCCCAACAGTGCTTGGGCAACATCAAAAAATTAGCAACTTAATTCAGTCTCCTAAATTTTGGGAAGAAACATTATCTATTGAGATCGATTACAAAATAGAAAATTACAATATTAATTGTGAGTTGCTATTACTTTTTACAGAAAACACTGTGCCTAGACTTAACGATAAAGTCAGGTGCTTACTCTAATTATCATGCAATCAGATAACGTTAATATAAATGAATTCCACTGGATGACGGTACTACTACAAAGTATTGATGTCGGTATTGTTGTGCTCAACCATGATTATGAAATTCAGGTTTGGAATACGTTCATGGAAAACCATAGTGGCCTGCAACCACAGGAAGCGCGTAATCAAAATCTTTTTAAGTTATTCCCGGACATCCCTGAGCAATGGTTTCGACAAAAATGTAAATCAGTATTTGAAATACAAAACCATGCCTTTAGCACATGGCAACAAAGGCCGTATCTGTTTAAGTTTAATAATTACCGGCCTATAACCAGTACTGAAAAAAACATGTTTCAAAACTTTACGATTCTTCCTGTTACCTCTCTCACAGGTGAAGTCGAATCGATTGCTGTCATTATCTATGATGTAACAGATGTCGCAGTCAGCAAAAAAGAGTTAGAAGAAAGTAATCAGTGTTTAACTATGCAAAGTCGTACAGATCAATTAACACAACTGTATAACCGTGGCTATTGGGAGTTAAGAGTAAAACAGGAATTTGCACGTTTTAAACGCTATGGAAAAAAAGATAGCTTAATCATGTTTGATATTGATCACTTTAAAAAAGTGAATGACACCTATGGTCATCTTGCTGGTGACGAAGTTATTCGTTTCGTAGCGAGCAGCGTTCTTAAATTAAAGCGTGATCCTGATATTGCGGGGCGCTATGGTGGCGAAGAATTTGGCATTTTATTAACTGATACCAGTGCTGAAAACGCTTTCATCTTTGCTGAGCGACTACGGCAAGCAATTGCATCAAGCGACATTATTTTTGAAGGTAAAAAAATAAATATCACCATTAGTCTCGGCATTTCTGAATTCAATAATAATGTTGATGATTATGAACAAATAGTTGCACAAGCAGATACAGCGCTTTATGAATCTAAAAATAACGGCAGAAATCTAGCAACTATTCATAAAAAAACACAACTTGCACAAACACAACTTGCAGAAGTGCCTAATAAAACTATGCAGTCATTATAACGATGCAGCGTTTGATTTTTTCATCTAGTAAATTTAATTCTTCTATTTTTATTTTTTGCACTAAAGACTCGACTTCTTCCAACTCAGTATCCTGAATATCTGCTTTCATGGCCAACAGTTCACCGTCATCTTTTAATAGATGATTGCTGCTAAAGTAATAATCTCGTAAAGAACTAAACGCCCGGCAAATAATTGTTTCAAAGCCTTTTTCATCCTGAAATTTTTCAGATCTTGAATGAACAATATCGATATTACTGATATTAAGTTTTGCTTTAACGTGCTGTAAAAAACGTGTCTTCTTAATATTGCTGTCTAATAACGTCCAATGCTTTTCAGGCTGTGCTAACGCTAAAATTAAGCCCGGTAATCCTGCACCAGTACCTATATCAAGACAACGTTGTCCTTTAATAAAAGGTAAAACGGATAATGAATCGAGCACATGTCTTTGCAGCATTTGTTCCGGCTCTTTGATTGCAGTCAGATTATACGTTTTGTTCCATTTATACAGTAGCGCCAGATAAGACAGACAAGCTGTAATTGAGGAGGTATCATCCAGACCCAGTTGACGATAGCCTTGTTCCAGAGCCAGTTGCAAACTTTCTTTTTTATCTAATATCGAATTCATAATTAATTAGTCTCAATATAAGATAATTAACCGATCAACAATGAAACGACAATAAAAATTATTGGCGCAGAAATGATTATGTGGAGAAACTTATAGAGACAGTTAGATTTTAATCAAAAAAATAAGATTAGAACAATACATCATCAACATCATCATTCGCATCGGTAGTATTATTTTTTGCCGGCTCATGATCAGCATGAAACATTTCGTCTTCCTGTCCAGCCTCATCACAAGATTCATTAAACAGAAATTGTTGCACCATGCCGCGCAATTGTCCTGCCATCAGACTCAATTCATGATTAGACTTACTAGCATTAATAACAACGCCGGCTGTTTCATCTGCGATTTGACGAATCGAATTCATATTCTCATTAATCGATAGTGATTGATGGCTTTGCTGCTCGACAGATGAAGCAATCTTCTGGTTCATATCGGTAATCGTTACGACCGAACCGGCGATTGCATTCAATGCCTCGCCCGCAGAAGCGGCTAAGGCAACATTATCTTCTGCTGTTTGCTTACCTTTCTCTATTGCGGCAACAGCGATGCGTGCTTCACTTTGCAAACGTTCTATTTTTCCCTGTATGCCCTGTGTTTCGTGCTGTATTCGTTGTGATAATGTACGCACTTCATCAGCAACAACGGCAAAACCTCGTCCTGATTCACCTGCGCGCGCCGCTTCAATTGCTGCATTCAATGCCAACAAATTAGTCTGCTCAGTAAAACCTTTAATTACCGCCAGCACACTACCGATATCTTCAACCTCGGTACCAAGTTTTTGAATTATTTCCCGTGTTGAATCGACTTCGTTAGCCAAATCATTAATGGACTTAATCGAATCACTGACAACACTCTGACCATGAGCGGCATTTTCACTGGTTTCTTTCGCAGCATCAGCGGCCATATTCGCATTCGATGAAATATCATTCATGGTATCGGACATCTGATTAATAGCCTGCGCTGTTTGCACGATATCAGTCTGTTGTTGCATGACACCATCACGCGCACTATCACTC
>JBMZNW010000053.1:3051-7151 GCA_049619915.1 Gammaproteobacteria bacterium | reverse complement strand
GACATCGTCGACGCTTCGACTGCGAGATTGGTCGAAGAAATACTCACTAGATCAACGACACCTTTAATCTTTGTCACAAAGCTATTAAAACTACTAGCCAGTTGCGCCATCTCGTCTTTGCCTTCTTCATCGAGCTTTTGATTGAGATTACCATTTTCACTGATCTCTTCCATTGCGTTGACTATTCTTCGCATTTTACTCGAGACATCGCGAATCAATAATAACGACACCATCACACCAATAGCTAAACTAGCCAGCACGACAAATAGCAACAGATAATAGCTTGTATGAAAAAAGTCATGAAGTGTGGCGACTGTCTCAGCCAATTGGCTTTTTTGTAAATTGTTAAATTCAACAAAGTTCTTTTTTATAGAAGCGACGATAGGATTAATATGATTTTTTAAATAAGCGCGATCCTTACGCCAATTTTCACTGCCATGTATCTTTATAAGAGATTGCAAATTTTCCTGATAAACACCCTGGCGATTTTTAATACTTTTAAACAAACTACTTCCACTACTAGCATAGCTATCAAGCGTAGTTTGGCTAGCCACTAATTTCGTCTGTATAGCGTTAATTATTTCCGCATCGCGGTGTAACAAATAATCCTTTAACTGTAATTCAATCTTGTTCCATAGGCTTGCTAGTTGAGTAATTGTTTCTTTATCCTCATCAGCCATCGTATCGAGATGATCGGAATAATGTAATAGATTAAAAATTTCACTGTTTATGGGTAATACCTGTTCATCGGCATATTTCAAGCCGGGCATATTTTCATATGCATTATCTTCATAGCTGTATACAACTTCTTTTGCCTCATACAAACGGTTTAAATCCAGTTGTATTGTTTTTAATATTCGTTGTTTATCACTTGAACCAAGCGTAAACGGCATCTGCTCAAGTTCTTTTAATTTAGAGAATGCTTCAGCCATTGATGCGTCTATTTGATCACGGTATTCCTGCATTGGATTTAACAAATAAAAGCCCAAACCCTGTTTTGCCAACAATACCTGATGTTGCATTTCGTAGGACTTTTCGCGTGCAGGACGAATATCATCGACAATCCAGTGAATATCTCGATCAATATAATACAGTGCACCGGCACTAAGTCCGCCAATCATCAGGTTAAGCAAGATGACACCACCAAAACCAATGACAATCTTTTGCCGAATGCTGTATCTACTGGAAAGCCGTTGAATCAAACTGTTAAGCATGAACACTATCCTTAAATAAACGTTTGCTTCTCGTAAGCCTGTTTATTGATGAACACATGAAAACCCCAAGTACTTAAATAAAAGCTTATAGTTTTAATTTATCGGTCAAAACTGATAAATCTTTAATAAAAATATTGTCTAGATCAAAGACTTAGCTGATGAGGTTCGAGTTAGGGAGATGATCAGATTTCGGCTATTAGTTATTAATAGCAGAACGACAACTTAGGCGCTACGTTGTAGTAATAACGACTGCTTTTTTAGATGTACGCGAAGCAGCGATATTGCTGCTGGAGTAATGCCCTGTATACGGCTTGCTTGTCCGAGATTAACCGGACGGTGTTTTGATAACTTTTCAATTACTTCATTCGATAAACCGCGTACTTCCTGATAATTGATATCTTCAGGCAATGCGGTTTCTTCATGTCGGCGATTTCGATCAATTTCTTCTTCCTGACGTAAAATGTAGCCGGAATACTTTGCTTGAATTTCAACTTGTTCAGCAACAACAGGATCTAGATCAGGAGTACCTGGAACCGGTAGTTTTGCTATATCGCTGTAACTTAAATCCGGTCGTTTCAAAAGTTGTAATAAACTTTGATCGGCTTTTATTGTTTGCCCCAATGCTTTTTCTGTATCTGCAACAGAAAGCTGTTTTGAACCAACACAGATTTTATCCAAACGTGTTGTTTCTTTTTCAACAGCATCGCGTTTTTCATTAAACAAACGCCAACGCTGTTCATCAATTAAACCTAATTCGTAAGCTTGTTCGGTTAAACGTAAATCTGCATTATCTTCACGCAACATCAAACGATACTCAGCTCGGCTGGTAAACATACGATACGGTTCTGCTGTGCCCATCGTGATTAAATCATCAACCAACACACCTAAATAAGCCTGATCACGACGTGGATACCAAGGTTCTTTATCCTGAACGGCTAATGCTGCATTTAAACCAGCTAACAAACCTTGTGCGCCTGCTTCTTCATAACCTGTTGTACCGTTAATCTGACCAGCGAAATATAAGCCTTTAATAAAACGCGTTTCTAACCACGGTGTTAATTCTCGTGGGTCAAAAAAATCATATTCGATGGCATAACCGGGGCGAATGATATGTGCGTTTTCAAAACCTTTAATTGAACGGACTAATTCAACTTGTGCGTCATAAGGCAAAGAAGTTGAAATGCCGTTTGGATAGACTTCAGTGCTGGTCAAACCTTCTGGTTCAATAAATATCTGGTGTGCTTCTTTATCAGAAAAACGTACTACTTTATCTTCAACAGAAGGACAATAACGCGGGCCGGTTCCTTCTATCTTGCCGGTGAATAACGGTGAGCGATCTAATGCTGCGCGAATAATCTCATGGGTGCGCTCATTCGTATAAGTAATATGACAAGGTACTTGCGTCGGGTGTTGGCTTGCATTACCAGTAAATGAAAACACCGGCACAGGCTCATCACCCGGTTGCTCCTGCAACTGACTATAATCAATAGTATTGCCATCAATACGTGGCGGTGTGCCTGTTTTTAAGCGACCAACGGTAAAAGGCAGCTCGCGTAATCGATCAGCAAGTGCAATCGAAGGCGGATCACCTGCCCGACCACCCTGATGATTAATATCACCAATATGAATCTTACCACCAAGAAACGTACCGACAGTTAACACAACCGTTGGTGCCATAAACTTCAAACCAATTTGCGTAACAACTCCTTTTACTTGTTCGCCTTCTACGATTAAATCATCAACCGCTTGTTGAAAGATAAATAAGTTTTCCTGATTTTCCAGGAATGGTCGCACAAACTGTTTATATAAAGAGCGATCAATCTGCGCGCGTGTTGCCCGAACCGCCGCACCTTTACGCGAATTTAATGTACGAAATTGAATACCGCTATGATCGGCAGCGGTTGCCATCAAACCACCCATGGCATCAATTTCTTTTACAAGATGTCCTTTACCAATACCGCCTATTGCCGGGTTGCAAGACATTTGCCCGAGCGTATCAACATTATGTGTTAGCAATAAGGTACGCGCACCCATGCGTGCAGAAGCCAACGCGGCTTCAGTACCGGCATGGCCACCGCCAACAATAATAACGTCGAAGCCTTGTCCATCACTTGCACGGCTCATTGAGTTTTCAGTATGGTTTGACATAGGGCGGCTATTTTAGCGATTGCCCATGAGAATGGTAGCTTGAGAGCATAAATCAATAGAAAAAAGTGCTGTATTTTTGTAAATATATGACCTTATTTGCCTTTTCAATGGAATTTAGCTCAGTAAAGAAGTTTTATGCAATAATATGGGAAAAATATAAAGGGAGGTATTTAAGTGACTACTAGCAATGATCCTTACACTTCACCAGCTTCGGATTTAAGTTTAGAAAATGAACTTATCCAATACTGTGAAACGAAAGTATTTAGCTTTTCAGGACGAATAGGTCGATTACGTTATCTTGCTTATCTAATGGCATTTGTTTTTCCTTTCTCATTTATATTTGGTTTATTTTCTGCTGCGATAACAGGTTTAAATGAATCTTCAGAAGTAGGAATTCTATCACCTATTCTCCTTATTATTACGAATGTCGGTATCTTAGTCTTCAGCATAATCCTTGCTGTTAGACGTTTACATGATATCGGTTGGTCTGGATATTTATCCATTCTCTATATAATCCCTATTGCTAACTTGATTTTAGGATTGTTATTAGTCTTCATGCCGGGCAATGCAGAAAGCAATGAATATGGCGCTCCACCACCACCCAACACGCTGGGAGTTAAAGTTATGGCATTTCTATTACCAGCAGTTGCAATAATAGGTATCTTGGCAGCTATCGCAATTCCTGCTTACCAAGATTACGTCGAAAAAGCAGCCCAAACCCAGCAATAATAATGTTAG
>JBMZNW010000053.1:0-3026 GCA_049619915.1 Gammaproteobacteria bacterium | reverse complement strand
TATTGAGCTACAGCTACATGTAGCAGGACCGGTAAGTCGAGCAGCAGCATGGCTCATAGACATGCTAATTCGCGCTATCGTCTATTTGTTATGCACGATTGTATTTACCATTTTCGGTGAAATGGGATGGGGAATGATTTTACTATCCTATTTTTTAATTGAATGGTTTTATCCAGTTATATTTGAAGTTCTTAAAGGCACAACTCCCGGCAAAAAACTATTTAACCTTTGGGTTTGTCATGATAATGGCACCCCCATTAGTTGGCAGGCTTCGATGATTCGAAACCTGTTACGCGTCGCTGACTTTCTACCCTTATTTTATGTTGTTGGTCTCATCTCTATGTTCATGAATAAAAACTTTAAGCGTCTTGGTGATATCGCAGCAGGCACTTTAGTAATATACAGAGATAAAGGTGAGAGAAGTTATGAAATTCCTGAATACAAACCCTTGCCTTCTCCTCAAGTTTTAAAATTATCAGAGCAACGCGCTATTCTGGAATTTGCAGAAAGAGGAAAACAATTATCCCATGACAGATGCATAGAACTGTCGAATACCTTGGAAACATTAACAACTCACAAGGGTGAACAAGGTCAAGAACTCTTATTAAGGTATGCTAACTGGATACAGCGTGGCGGAGATAAAGCATGAAACAATATGCCTTTGAACAAAAAAACGCGGCGCTATGGGAAAAATATAAAGCCTTAACAGCAGATCTAAACAGCAACAAACATAATTTAACAAATCAACAACATTACGAATTACCCGCATTATACAGGCGCATATGCCAACATTATGCTATAGCCCAACAACGCCATTACAGCCTTCATCTAATTAACCAATTACACCAACTTGTTTTAACAGGACATCAGTTACTTTATGAGCATAAGGTATCCTGGTTATGGCGAGTTTTAAATTTCGTCTGGGTAACTTTCCCCGCACAAGTTCGGTGCCACTGGAAAGTTTTTTGGTTAACCACTGCGTTGTTTTATATACCTGCTTTTAGTCTTGGTATTGCATGTTATTTTGATAGTGAAATGATTTACCAAATTATGCCTGATAGCTCCGTTGCTGAAATGGAGTATATGTATGATCTAGGTAATAAAAATATAGGCAGGGAAGCGAATCGTCAGGCAGACACAGACTTCATGATGTTTGGCTATTATATTTTTAATAACATCTCAATTGGCTTTCGTGCATATGCCTTAGGTATTTTGGCTGGCGTTGGAACCATATTTAATATCGTCTACAACGGACTTGTTATTGGCGCTGTTGCAGGGCATTTAACTCAGTTGGGTTTTACACAAACGTTTTGGCCTTTTGTTTCAGGACACGGTTCATTTGAATTAACGGCTCTCTGTATTTGTGGTGCAGCAGGGCTGTGCCTTGCAAAGCCGATTATTGCACCAGGTCGTAGAAAACGATTGGAAGCAATGAAAGTTGCCGGGCTTGAAAGCATACAACTGGTAATGGGCGCTGCTTTGATGTTAGTTGTCGCAGCATTTATTGAAGCTTTCTGGTCATCTAGCAGTTTGGTTCCATCTTCCATCAAATATATTGTTGCTGCATTCTTATGGGTTGTTGTCATTCTATATTTATGGCGCGCTGGACATCGTTTTAACGTTGAGGTTAACGATGCAGATTGAGCATATTACTGCCGCACTGCGCCCTAGGAATAACTGGGAAGCAATTGATTTGGGCTTTAATATGGCTCAACAATTATTCTTACCATTGATCTTACTTTGGCTGGCCTCCGCCATACCTGTTTTTTTAATACTCTGCCTTATTCCTTACACTGATATATTCTGGACTGGTATTATTATTTGGTGGCTAAAACCTCTTTTTGAACAAGTACAGCTCTATTATGCGAGCCGAGCTTTATTTGGTGAATACCCTAAAATAAAAAATGTATTGAAGCAGTTTTGGTCAATTAGTAAAACGCAAATCATTCCTTTACTTACTTATCGCCGACTTTCATTCTCAAGAAATTTTAACAACCCTGTTGCTATGTTAGAGAACTTAAAAGGTAAGAATAGAAAGAATAGACTCAACCTTCTTCATTTAACACAACGTAATGCTACTCATTGGCTTCATTCTTTCTGCTATACGTTTGAAATAATCCTGTGGTCAGGATTTTGTATCTTGTTAGCGGGTTTAATACCTGAAGACAGTAACTGGATAAGCTTTGATGGTTTACTTATGTTTGAAGATAACCTTTCGGGTTTCATCAGTACATTTTTTTATTTAATTGCCATGGCAATCATTGCGCCATTCTATGTCTGTTCTGGTTTTGCTATGTATCTAACACGTCGAACTGCTTTGGAAGGATGGGATATCGAACTCAATTTCAGACGTATCGCAGATCGGTTAAGTAAATTACAACAACCCGTAAAAATATGTTTTATAGGAACACTTTTATATGTTTTATCAGGTACATTGCCTGAACCAGCTATAGCATTGGAACAATCTGAATCTGAAAAACTAATCCAACAAGTATTAAGCCAGGATGAATTTGGAAAAGAAAAAACTGTAAAACATTGGGAATTTATTAATGAACTAGACAAAGAAGAAGATAAAGAATTTGATCTAAGCTGGCTTATTGATTCTATAAAAGCTTTATTTAAATGGTTTGGAGAAGTACTTCCTGGCATTGCTAGTCTATTGGAATTTCTATTATGGATAGCAGTCATCCTATTAATTTTATATTTAGTACTACGATTTTCCACCTGGCTAGACTGGCTGGGATTACCAAAGATTCACAGTGAGAAAAAGTATGTTCCACCTTCTCGTTTATTTGGCATGGAGATTAATAAAGAAAGCTTACCTAAAGAAATTATTCCTGAAGTACGCAGTTTAATTATAAACGGGAAAATACGTGAAGCACTTAGTTTACTATACCGAGCCAGCTTGGTTCATTTAATCTATGTACATCAATTGCAAATAACAGAATCAGCAACAGAGGGAGAATGTAAACGACTGGTTGAGCTTTCACGCCCTGATGATGAAGCATATTTTTTTTCTACACTTA
>JBMZNW010000052.1:10001-10273 GCA_049619915.1 Gammaproteobacteria bacterium | reverse complement strand
TATTCTGTTGTTTATATCATGACGACGGCAGAAAACTCATCAGAAATGGTGATGGGTGCAATTGATTACATCCCGGATGATTATATTTCCAAACCGTTTAATCGTTCGCTTATCCACTCTCGTTTAAAGAAGCAATTAGATAAAAAAGACAATCTGGGCAAAGTATCCGCCGCCTTATCAAATAATAATTACAATAAAGCGATTCAGCTTTGTGATGAATTATTGGCAAACAAACCGGCCAATCGTCCGGATATTTTAAAAGTGAAAGGCGA
>JBMZNW010000052.1:7423-9991 GCA_049619915.1 Gammaproteobacteria bacterium | reverse complement strand
CAACTCAGTAACCTTGGTGAATACGATAAAGCCGCAGACTTATATGAAAACATCATCGAAGAAAGAGATATACCTTGGGCCTATTTGGCATTGGGTAAAGTTCTCTATTTTCAAGAGGAATATGAAGAAGCAATCGAAGTATTTGAAGGTTTAATAAAAGAAAACGCATCCAATGTTGCTGCTTATGACTGGCTGGCTAAATGTTATGAAGAAACAGATGAAATGCAAAAAGCTCAGGAAATGCTAAAGATAGGTGCAATAAAATCACCAAAGTCATTAGTCAGGCAAAGAAAGCTGGCGGAAGTTGCTTATGAAAACAATGATCTTGAAACATCAGAATCAGCTTATGAACATGCTATTCACGTTGGCCAACACTCCTGTCACAAAGAAGCGGATATTTATAATGGCCTGGCAAAAACATTAATCGATTCCGGTAAAACGGATGATGCATTAAAAGTCGCAGATAAAATATCAGAAGATTTTGATAGTGACTCCAATGCTGAAATGGTAGCGGCAGTAACAAAAGGCATGATACATACATCGACTGGGGATAAAGCAGCCGCAGAAGAAAGTTTAGAAGCGGCCATGGAGCTGTTTAAGCAAGATCCACAAGGACTATCAAACGACATTGCACTCGAACTCACTGACTTATGTCTGGCATCAGGCAAAGAAGACGAAGCGAATGAAATCTGCAAAAACTTGATTGCGAACAATCATGATAATAAAACGCTTTTGGAAAAAACAAAGAAAGTTTACAGCAATGCCGGCAAAGAAAATGTCGGTGAAGAATTAATTAAACAAACTACTTCTGAAATTGTTGATCTCAATAATAAAGGTGCGCATTTACTCAAAGAAGGAAAACTGGAAGAGTCTATAGAGCTATTTATGCGTGCTGCGCGTGGTATGCCAGACAATATTATTGTTAACCTGAATGCCGCTTTCTCGATAATGCAACAGATGAAAAAGACAGGAAAAGTAAAGAAATATTCTCCTCGTGTTGAGAATTATCTGGAACGGGTACACAAACTCGACCCATCAAACAAGAAGTACCATGAATTGATGGGAATGCTACATCGCATGAGTATTGACTCAAAAGCAGCATAAAACAGAAACAAGATATTTAAGGGGAAGATTATGAGTGCCGTGCCAAAATTCGATTACTCTACCCTTCTTGCTCATTCAATTCATGAAGTGAAGAACTCACTTAATATGTTATTAAATTCTGTCGATCATGTTTTATCTACTTCTGAACATTACGATACTGAAGCAAATAAAATACTTTCGAAGATACAATATGAGGGCAAACGTGTTAACGATGATCTAGTTGGCTTGTTGGCTATTTATCGAATTAGTAACAAACAATATAACGCTAACATTGATGAGTATAATGTTTATGACTTCCTTCAGGAAAATATCGCACAGCATGAAGTGATGCTAAAACACAGAGGCATAAAAAAGAGACTTGAATGCGATGAAAGTTTATATGGTTTTTTTGATCGTGATTTAATCACCGGCATCCTCAGTAATGTGATAAATAATTTATATAAATACACCAAGGATCAATTATCCATTTCTGCTTTTGAAGAAGATGGCTTTCTCGTTATTAAAATAAAAGATAACGGCCCCGGTTACCCCGAGCACATGATTATTTCGAATAAAGACAATACTAACCAAAACAACATCAGTTTTGAAAATTCGAATACAGGCTTAGGCTTATACTTTTCCAAACTGGCTGCCGAGCTGCATAAAAACAAAGGCAAACACGGCTATATAACGACAACAAATGAAGGCATAGACGGCGGAGGGTGTTTTTCTATTTACCTACCCTAAAAATTAAACCTTGCATTGAAACTTTCTTAGAATATATGGTCAATATTTTAAATAACGACCACTTTATCTTAAAAAAATGCGCCAGACTTTATTTCTATTACTGCTCTGTTTCTCTTTTCCCTCTTTTTCTTTTGATCTGTCACACAGTGCTTTTGATGAAATATTAGATAAGTCTGTTATTGAAAGAGGCCCACAAACAGACGTAGATTATGATTATCTGCATAATAATCCAGAGCCACTAGACAAATACTTAGCAAGCCTGGAAACTGTTACCAAAGAGGAATTTGATAGTTGGAATAGAAATGATCAAATGGCCTTTCTTATTAATACGTATAACGCTTTTACCCTAAAACTCATTCTCAACAATTACCCTGGCATTAAATCTATCCGTGATTTAGGTGGACTTATCTTCAACAGTCCTTGGGACATTGAATTTTTTAAGTTGTTTGGTGAAGAATCAACCCTCGGCTATATCGAACATAAGATATTGCGCAAAAAATATAACGAACCACGTATTCATTTCGCTGTGAATTGTGCCTCTAAAGGTTGTCCGGCATTACAAAAAAAGGCTTATGTTGGTGATAAGCTCGATACACAGCTTGAACATGCCTCTATACAATTTTTACGTGACCCGGAACGAAACCGTTTCGACAAAAAAAATAAAACTCTTGAAATTTCATCTATCTTTAATTGGTTTAAAGGCGATTTCATAAAAAAAGGTTCGCTACAAAACTTTAT
>JBMZNW010000052.1:2326-7413 GCA_049619915.1 Gammaproteobacteria bacterium | reverse complement strand
CTGAGGTTGTCGCATTATTAAAAGATAAAAGCAGTAACGTCGGCATTGGCGGTGCATTGAACAGTAATTCGGTCAACATTAAATACCTTGATTATGATTGGATGTTAAACAAAAAATGACAGCCCTGCTTGAAAGACAATGGTTAGAATCGAAAGAAATAGCCAGAAACACGATGATAGATACAGGTTGTTGGTCGAAACAGCAACAAATGGGACGTCGTTGGGCAATCGGTTGTGTTGCGGTAGAAATAACACAACGCTGCAACCTTGATTGCACGCTGTGCTATCTATCGGAACATTCTGAAGCCGTTGCTGATATTCCAATCGAAGAAGTTTATAGACGTATTGATGAAGTTTACAAGCAATATGGACCAAACACCGATGTACAAGTAACGGGTGGCGATCCAACACTAAGAAAGCGCGATGAATTAATAGACATCATTCGCTACATTAAATCAAAGAATATGCGTTCAACCATGATGACAAATGGTATACGCGCAAACCGCTCCCTATTAACCGACCTAGCTAAAGCAGGTTTAAACGATGTCGCATTCCACGTTGATACAACACAGAATATTAAAGGCACAACAGATGAAAAGTCTTTAAATGGAAAACGTGAAGAGTATATTAACAACACAAAAGACTTAGGCCTTTCTGTGATGTTTAATACCACTATTCATAAAGATAATTTTCATGAAATACCTGATTTAATAAAATTCTTTGTTAAGCATGCCGACTCTGTCAGAACAGTATCATTTCAATCACAAGCAGACACAGGACGCGGCGTAGCCGGTAAACGTGATGCAATCATCACGCAGGACACAGTCTGGAAACAAGTTGAAGAAGGACTTGGCACAACACTTAATCACGAAGCAATAAGAACAGGACATAAGCATTGTAATCGTTATGGCCTGAGTGTTATTACAAATAATAAAGCCCACGACCTGCTTGCAGATTCGAAGCTAATCGGTGAATTACAAGCAAGCACTGCGCATATTACGCTTGATAGAAAGCACAAATTTAAAACGGCCGCTAAACTTCTTCATTGGTATATCACTCACCCGAAATACTATTTTAATACTTTTGCTTACTCATTCGGTTTATTCAACAAACTCATAAAAGGTTTCATCCTCACTAAAGGTAAAATAAATACACTCTCGTTCTTTACTCATAACTTTATGGATGCGTGTGGACTTGAGCAGGAAAGAATTGATGCATGCGTATTTAAAACCATGACCAAAGATGGCCCTATCAGCATGTGTGCGCATAATGCAAAACGTGATGAATATATCTTGCAAACCATCCCGATAAAGAAAGAAGAGAAAATCACCTTCTGGCATCCACTCGAAGGAAAAACTTACGAAAAAAATCCTGATGTTTTGATAAAAAATCCAAAAAATTATCCAAAAAAGAAGCTGAAAGGCAAAACCCGGCTATCTAGCTGTTCTAATTAAAAAAACACCTATTTCGACTAAATCTCAGCTGATTTCATCCACTTTTTCACTGCGAATTCATTTTAATCTTTCTGCTTAGTTAAGATCCTGAATTACCTCAGTTTTTCATTTTCTTATTCAGGTTTTTAATTTTTTTACCCAAGTTATCCACAGCTAATACAAAGCAAAGACACAGGCAAATACACACTATCTTGTGGTCTGGTGGGCACTTGACCACATGTTATTGTGGTGATATACATTCGTTTACAAAATAAACATCAACAAGTTTCGAGGTGTTTTACTTAACCTTTAAACGATAAAAATATAATTGGAGGGGTGTAAATGGAGGCTGAAGGTTCTGCAAACACAGTATCGGCGAGTACCGACAATAACTTAAATACCAGCGTTAATGACACAAATACAGAACTTTATAAGACCGATCATTTAAACAATCAGCTTAGCCATTACCGTGTTATTCGTCGCAACGGTAAGGTTACTTCTTTTGATCTATCCAAGATCTCGGTTGCAATGACCAAAGCCTTTATTAGCGTTGAAGGTGGTACAGCAGCAGCATCTACTCGCATACATCAAACAGTCGAAACGCTGACAGCACAGGTTGTTAGTGCCTTAACCCGTCGTATGCCAGATGGTGGCACATTACATATTGAAGATATTCAGGATCAGGTTGAATTATCTTTAATGCGTACAGGCGCGCAAAAAGTTGCTCGTGCTTATGTTATTTATCGTGAAGAACGTAGCCGTGAACGACTTGCCGCTGAAGAAGCATCAACAACTTCTGAAGAAGCCGAACAAGCACCTTTAGCGCAGATTAATGTTAAACGAGCTGACGGTAACAAAGTTCCGTTGGATATGGTGCGTTTACAATCAATCATCAATGAATCCTGCGAAAACCTACCTGAAGTTGATGCATCGTTAATTACAAAAGAAACCATGAATAATTTATTCGATGGTATTGATGAAGACGATGTCAATAATGCTTTGGTCATGAGTGCACGGACTTTGATAGAAAAAGATCCGGATTACAGTTATGCCGCAGCCAGTTTATTGTTGGATAAATTACGTCAGGAAGCATTAACGTTTATAAACGGTCATCTGACTCAGGCAACTCATCAGGAAATGAAAGAATTTTATCCAGATTACTTTCAGTCTTTCATACAACGTGGCGCTGAGTTAGAGCTGCTTGATCATGAACTTGCAAGATACGATCTGGAAAGATTAGGTAAAGCCTTAAAAATTGAACGTGACCATCAGTTTACTTACTTGAGCTTACAAACTCTTTATGACCGCTACTTTATTCATTCCGAAGATGATATTCGTTTTGAATTACCACAAGCGTTTTTTATGCGCGTTGCAATGGGTCTAGCTATCAATGAATTGGATCGTGAAGCGCGTGCTATTGAATTTTATGAGCTATTATCTTCATTTGATTTTATGAGCTCTACGCCTACGCTATTTAACTCAGGCACATGTCGACCCCAGCTTTCAAGCTGTTATCTAACTACGGTACCGGATGATCTGGATTGTATTTTCTGCGCAATTAAAGACGATGCGATGTTGTCTAAATACGCGGGTGGCTTAGGTAATGACTGGACACCTGTGCGAGCTTTAGGTGCACACATCAAAGGCACCAATGGTAAATCACAAGGCGTTGTACCTTTTCTGAAAGTCGCCAATGACACTGCTGTTGCAGTCAATCAGGGTGGTAAACGTAAAGGCGCGATGTGTGCCTATCTTGAAACTTGGCACTTGGATATCGAAGAGTTTCTTGATTTACGTAAGAACACAGGTGATGACCGTCGTCGTACACATGATATGAACACAGCGAACTGGATTCCTGACTTATTCATGAAACGTGTTGCAGAAGAAGGTAGCTGGACTTTGCTTTCACCACATGAAGCACCTGACTTACATGACCTTTATGGTGCTGAATTTGAAACACGTTATGTTGAATATGAACAAAAAGCAGCTGAAGGTAAAATAAATAACTTCAAAGTTATTCCTGCTAATGATCTGTGGCGCAGAATGTTGTCGATGTTATTTGAAACAGGTCATCCTTGGATTACGTTTAAAGATCCTTGCAACATTCGTTCACCACAATCACATTCTGGTGTCGTGCACTCATCAAATCTGTGTACAGAGATCACGCTGAACACCAACGATGATGAAATTGCTGTATGTAATTTAGGCTCAGTGAATTTACCTCAGCATATCAATGATGATGGTTCTTTAAACACAGAGAAGCTTGAAAAAACAGTTCATACCGCTATCCGCATGCTCGATAACGTGATTGATTACAACTATTACAGCGTACCGAAAGCAAGACGCTCTAACCTGCGTCATCGCCCTATTGGTCTAGGTGTAATGGGTTTTCAGGATGCCTTGTATAAAAAGCGTTTAGCTTATGGCTCTGAGCCTGCTGTTGAGTTTGCTGACACAAGCATGGAAGCGATTAGCTACTATGCGATTAAAGCATCAACAGACCTAGCAGAAGAACGAGGTGCTTACTCGACTTATAATGGTTCTTTGTGGAGCAAAGGCATCTTACCGATTGATTCAATGCAACGTTTGGCTGATGAGCGTGGCGATTATCTACAAGCTGATTATACACAAACGTTGAATTGGGATGATTTACGTAAGCGCGTTATGACTGTCGGTATGCGTAACTCAAACTGTATGGCTATTGCACCTACAGCAACAATTTCCAATATCTGTGGTGTCAGCCAGTCAATCGAACCAACTTATCAAAACTTGTTCGTTAAATCGAACTTGTCCGGTGAATTCACTGTTGTTAACCCTTACCTGGCAAAAGACATGAAAGAACTGGGTATTTGGGATGATGTTATGGTTAACGATCTGAAATACTTTGACGGTAGCGTACAAAAGATTGATCGCGTACCAGATGAATTAAAACAAATTTATGCGACTGCTTTCGAAGTTGATCCGCGCTGGTTAGTTGAAGCGGCTTCTCGCCGACAAAAATGGATTGATCAAGGACAGTCTTTAAATCTTTATATGGCTGAACCTAGTGGCACGAAACTCGATAACTTATACAAGCTTGCATGGGTAAGAGGTTTAAAAACTACTTATTACTTACGCTCTCTTGGCGCAACACATATGGAAAAAAGCACAGCAAACGATAGCCAAGCTGAAGTCGTTGAAGAACCTAAAGTTTGTTCAATACTCGACCCTGACTGTGAAGCATGTCAGTAAACAACAATAATAAGAGGTAAGAGAATGTTAGATTGGAATGACCCTTTAGCAAAACCAACTCAAGCCGAGAAGGTTGAGCCTGCTGTTGTTGAAAGCGCATTAAATAAACCAGCGGTTGAGATAACTAATACCGAAGTAACTAGCACACCTGAAACAGAAACATTTACCGGCAAGCTAGATCCGGTTAATGCGGATGATAAGCGTGTTATTAATGGTCAAACTGATATTAATCAACTAGCACCCTTTAAGTATCCTTGGGCTTGGAATTTTTTCCTTAACGCTAATAAAAATCATTGGACGCCATTAGATATTAATATGGCGCAGGATGTTGCCGACTATCGAAATAAACTGACCGATGAAGAAAAACACGTTTATGAGAATGTACTTTCATACTTAACAACCTCCGATATTTTAGCTATGCGTA
>JBMZNW010000052.1:0-2316 GCA_049619915.1 Gammaproteobacteria bacterium | reverse complement strand
GCTGTCATGGAAAAAATGTCTGCACCTGAATTACAGATTTATCAGGCAAGACAGGTTTATGAAGAATCATTACATACCTGGACTTATCAGCATTGCATTGAAAGCATTGGTTTAGATCAGAGTGAAATTTATAACCGTTATCGCGTTGTACCAGAAATACATCAAAAGATTTCTGTCGCAAATCGTCGATTAAACTCTGTATTGCGTTCAGATATCGACTTAACTGATCGTGATGAACTGAATAACTTTGTTATTTCTTATATGTTTTTCTCTGGCATTTTTGAAGGCTGCTGGTTTTACAATGGCTTTAGTCCTATTTTCGCCTTACAACGTCGTGGTTTAATGAAAGGTACAGCAGAACAATTGCAATACATCATGCGTGATGAAGTCATGCATGCAGCTTTTGGTATTCGTGTTGTTAAACAGATAATTCAAGAAGAAAAAGTCACGCTTGATCCGAAAGAAATTCGTGACATGTGGGATGAAGCTTATGAAGCTGAAAAAGCCTATACCAGCTATATCTTAAGAGATCCTATTCTTGGCTATTCTGCGGAAACGCATCTAGCGCAATTTCAATATATTGCTAACAGGCGTGCTAACCAGTTAGGACTGAATGATCCTTTCCCTGGTGCTGAATCAGCATTACCTTGGTTAGACGAACAAGCAAATTTAAGAAAAGAGAAAAACTTTTTTGAAACACGGGTAACGGAGTATCAAACCGGTGGTGCATTAACATGGGATTAGTTGAAAGCTTTCATGAGAAAGCTTTAAAAAATAACTTACCGTTTTACCGTGACCGCCTTAGCGGGAACCGAGAGGGATGCTCGGTTATTGCCTGGTATCTCCAGCCTCTTCCGGATACCAGGCCTTCTTATTCTACAAACAGGTCTTAACAGACCTGTTTAATAATTATAGCTAAAAAGGAGCTAAACAGTGCAACAACAAAAGAAAAGTGTTGCCGTTGAAGAAACGGAAGATTCAAATTTGCTCGACTGTTATCGTATTGCCGTTGATTTCGGTATGTCAGCCGCTCTGAAAGCTTATGAAAAACTAGCAACGGATACACCTGAAAAACTCGAACACGACAATAACGCTAATTCTATTTAGCATTTATTAAGCAACTTTAAATTTACCAACCTGAGTTTGTAGGCTCGATGCTAATTTAGCCAGTTGTTCGCTTGCGCTTGCTGTTTGTTGTGAGCCATCAGCAGTATCCTGTGCAACTTCGCTAATATTAACAATATTACGATTAATCTCTTCTGCGGTTGCACTCTGCTCTTCTGCGGCACTGGCAATTTGCATATTCATACTTTTAATATTATCAACAACACTGGTAATAGACTGTAATGCTTCACCGGCTTTTGCTGCTTGTTCAACACTTTCTTCCGCCTTTGAACGCCCCATTTCCATAACGCTAACAGCTTGATTTGCGCCATTTTGTAAACGCTCAATCATGTCATTAATTTCGCAGGTTGATTGTTGTGTACGACTTGCTAATGTTCTCACTTCATCTGCCACAACAGCAAAGCCTCGTCCTTGTTCACCGGCTCTAGCTGCTTCAATGGCAGCATTCAATGCAAGTAAGTTTGTTTGTTCAGCTATGTCTCTAATAACGTCCAATACCGTTCCTATACTAATACTATCTCCTTTCAGGTTTTCAATCACTTCTGAGGTACGTTCAACTTCGGAGGCCAAATTATTAATCGTTTCAACCGTTGTATTAACAACTTCCCAACCGTCTTTAGCGCTATTATCTGCCTCCTGTGCTGCACTTGCTGCACTCGCGGCATTATTTGATACTTCAGAAACCGTTGCTGACATTTCATTCATTGCTGTAGCAACTTGATCAATTTCACCTTGCTGGCGCATGACACCGGAATTACTTTGCTCGGTAATGGCGGATAGTTCTTCAGCGGCGGCGGCTAATTGACCGGCACTACCTAAAATTTCTTTTACCAAACTTGAGAAGCCTTTTCGGCCTTGAGAATATTCCCAACACATCCATGCAAACTCATCTTTACCTCGAAGATTAATTTTGTATGTCAGATCGCCATCCGACATCGCATGCATGGCATCGACTATTTTTTCTGCTCGTTTACCATTTATTTTGCCAACATAATGTCCAAAACATAATGTTGCACCAGCAGCTATCAGCAACATGACAACATCTTCTATCAGGCCTAAATTGCCTAAATGAGATATGCTTTTGTACATAATCAAGCAAACACATACATAAGCAGTAAACAAATAAAACTGTTTACGTATATTCAGGCTCGTAATTAACTTTTCCATCACCTATTACCCCAACTATTTATT
>JBMZNW010000051.1:5237-10325 GCA_049619915.1 Gammaproteobacteria bacterium | reverse complement strand
AGAGAAAAAACAACTCGAAGCGAAAAAGAAAGCAGCAGAGGCGGAAGCGAAGAAAAAAGCGGAAGAAGAAGCATTAAAGCTGAAGAAGCTTAAGGAACAAGCGGATGCAGAAATGAAAGCTGAGCAGAAAAAGCTTGAAGAAATCTATAATAAAAATGCCGAGGAAATGGCAAAACTACAAAAAGCAAAAGAAGCAGCTGAAGAAAAAATACGTAGGGAACGTGAAGAACTTGAAAGACAAGCAGAAGAAGCTAGAAAGCAAATTGAAGAAGCAAAACGCCTAAAACAGGAAGCCGAAGAAGCTTCAAGAAAACAATTGGAAGCTGTTGAAGCAGAAAAGAAACGTCTTGAAGAAGAAGCTAAAAAGAAACAGCTTGAAGACGAAGAAAGAGAAAGAAAGCTGCAAGCCGAGGCGAAAGCCAAAATAGAAGTCGAACGTAAAAAATTGGCTGAGCAATACGAGCGTAATTCAAAAGAATTTGAACAGCTGCAAAAAGAAAAAGCAGCGGCGGAAGCTGCGCGTGCCGCAGCAAAGCAAGAAGCAGCGAAAATGATCGAAGAATATAAGTCTTCTCATGATAAAGAACGCGAGCAAGAACAAGCGAAAATAAAAGCTGAACGACAGAAGCTTGAAGAAGAAGCGAAACTTATTCAGCAACAAATGAAACAGATCCAGCAAGCTAAGTTGGAAGCTGAAAAAATGAAGCAGGAAGCGCTTGAACATGCTTCGGCCTTAAAAGAAAAACAAATGGAATCGACCAGTTCTAAAAAACAACGCGATGCCTTGGAAGTTGAAATTAAAGCGGCTGAAGAAAAAGCGATTGTAGCTGAAAGAGAAATTGAAGATGCAGTACACAAAGCAAAACTTACCGAATCTGCACAACAGGAAAATCAAGCAGATCTAAACAAGAAGAAACAACAGGAAGAAGCACTGCAAGCTCAAATTGCGGGCGACTTGGAACATTTCGAAGAAAAGCAGGAAGAAGAAGCCGCTTCAATTACGCAAGTACAAATGCAAGCAGATATGATGAAGCGTATTAAATTGAAAGCAGCCGAAGCGAAAAAGAAAGCAGCACAGGCAAATGAAAATCTGTTAGATGATATTTCTAAACAACTTGGCCAAGATAATAATTAATAGTTTTTCTTTATAAAAATATCAGGTTGTTCTTTTTATAAACAATTACTTCTGGAGGAGTAAAGATTATGAGTGAACGTATTGTCATGCGTGTAGGTGAGGCATTGGTTGCTGGTGGGCCTCCTGGAACCGCAGCAGAACCTGAAGTTGTTATTGGTGAACTGGACGGGCCTTTCGGAACTGCGTTTGCTAATCAGATGGCATCACAAGTCAAAGGCCATTCGAAAGTTCTGGCTATTATGAATACCGATACGATGGTTCGACCTGCAACATTAATGGTTAGTAAAGTCACCGTTAATAAAGAACGTTATACCAATATTCTTATGGGAACAGTGCAGGGCGCTATCGCAAATGGTGTGCTGGATTCAGTTAGAAACGGCGATATTCCTAAAGAGAAAGCCAATGATCTAGGTATCATTGTTTCTGTTTGGTTGAACCCCTTAGTTGCTACTGCTGACGATCTTGATCATAAAATTCTTTTTGATATTCATCGTAAGGCGACTGCCGCGGCGATTCATAAAGCAATGAATAATGAACCTGATATCGACTGGTTACTGGAAAACCAGGATGAGATAGTTCATAAGTATTATCAAATGGGGCTAGACGGTAAAATATAAAAAGATAGAGAGAAGGACGTTACGAGTTAGTTGATAAGTCTTCTAATTGTGTTTTTAGTGTTTCCTGTCGCGTGCTTTGCAAATCCATCAGTAATGCTCTTGTATTCTTGATATGTTCCATATAATTTTTAAATAAACTAATCTCAATAACTGAGCGCGTCGGACTGATACCACGAATGCGTTCTTCATAATACTGTAAGTCAGCCAATAACTTTTGTTCATTATCATCCAGCATCTTTTCGTATTGGAACATTTCCCAAAGTCGTTGCTTTTCTTTTTCATCCACAAATAGAAACTCATTTACTGACACAACACTTTCTCCATAAATTAACTCGATTAAATATTGCAGACTGCGTGCCAGAAATCGAAATTAAAAATAAAGTTAATAAAAACAATGGTATATAGCTATTTTTAATGAAAAGTAGATTTGTGAAATGACGTTAAAATAAAGTATTACGTCGTTTCAAAACGACGAAAATAAAGATTAGCAAACAGTTTCCTTTGCTAAGACTAACTGAGTTAAAACAATTCCCAGACAGGTGTCAGATCTTGTGGCAGGGCAGTTAGATTGCCCAGCTTTGACCAAGGGCTTTTATCACTGTGGTAATCAGAACCGAGAGAAGCGGCAATATCATAACGTTTCGCGTAATTCGTAACGGTTGTTATTTCGTTCATATTATTATTTCCGGTAACAACTTCAATTGCTTCACCGCCTAGTGATTTAAATTCAGTAATAAGTTTGCGTAATTTAGTCGCGGTCATTTTATAACTTAGCGGGTGTGCGATAACGGCAACACCACCGGCTGTATTAATATTATTGATTGTCTCGTCTAATGCAGGCCAATTAACAGAGACATAACCTGGCTTACCCTTAACCATATAACGTTTAAAAACATCGTTGAATGATTTCGCATTGCCATTATTAACGAGAAACTGTGCAAAGTGTTGTCGGGTTACCGTACCATCGCCAGCAAGCTCTTTTGCATTTTCGTAAGCGTTATTAATACCTACTTTCGCCAGCTTCTTGCCGATATTAATTGCGCGTTCTTCACGGACTTGATTTAAGTGAACAGTTGAGTCAATCATTGCTGGGTTATCGGCATCAATATTCAAGCCTACTATATGAATGGTTTTATTATCCCAGCGTGTTGAAAGCTCAATACCGTTAATCAATGTTATATCGTGTTTAGCCGCAGCCGTTTTGGCTTCCGCCAGCCCCGAAACAGAATCATGATCGGTTAAAGCAAGTGTTTTTATGTTGTTTTTAGTGGCTAGTTGAACCAGTTCGGTTGGTGACAATTCGCCATCTGATGCTGTCGAATGCGTGTGCAAATCAATAAGTGATTGGTATGGCACTATATTATTAATCGCGAAAGTTTATGTATTGAAGTGGAATATCAAACTTGGCTGCTTTTATTTCTGCAATGGTAGCTTGTAAATCATCACGTTTTTTTCCGGAAATACGTACCTGATCACCTTGAATAGCAGCCTGTGTTTTTAATTTACTACTTTTTATCATCTTGACGATTTTCCTTGCCAGCTCCTTATCAACACCTTTTTTGATATTAACAAGCTGTCTTGCTTCGTTATTATTTTCCAGTATCTCGCCGTAATCCAGACAACGAAGATCAATGCCGCGTTTAGTCACTTTCGTTTCAAGAATATCGTGTATCTGTTTCACCTGAAATTCAGAAGCAGAAATAATGGTCAAGCTGTTATCAACCATTTCTATTTTTGAATCAGTGCCTTTGAAGTCAAAACGGTTATTAATTTCTCTATTTGCCTGATCGACTGCATTGGTTAATTCATGTTGATCGATTTCAGAAACAACATCAAAAGAGGGCATGTTACAAATCTCCTTGTCGATATTTAGTGAGTATTGTTTTCATGAATAATACCATCGGGATGGTCAAGTTGTATCGATTGTAACTGATCGCCAATCATATAGGCCGTGCCATTTAAACGATTTTGTCCATCAAGACTAAATTCAAAATGATAATAGCGATGGAAGGCGAAACTACCCGATACGTCACGGCCTGGTTTCATAGATTTCAGTGAAACAGTGTCATCAAGAAATTGATATTGTATATCCTGACAATAACGCCGCGACCGAGATACTGCGGTTTCACGAGCACGCAAAGTATCCTGCCAAAACCAGATGACAAGACACAATATAATTAAAAAAAATAGCTCACTCATTCTTCTGATAAATACGTTTTAAAATAATCGTTATATTTTTCAGCAAAGCCATTTTCTGTTTTAGCAATGGTGTAAACAGGCATCTTTAATTCGTTAGCTAAAGCATGCGTTTTTTCTGTTCCCATAACCATAAAAGCCGTGGCCATGGCATCGGCAATCATAGTTGATTTATCCAATACAGTAACAGAAGCAAGCGTATGACTGACTGGTTTGCCTGTGCGGGGATCAATCGTATGCGAATAACGCACGCCGTCTTTTTCAAAATAGTTCCGATAATCGCCTGATGTTGCCATAGCGATATTATTTAAACTGATGATGCGTTGAATATAACTTTGAGCAACACTTTGCGCAGAGTTTTGTTGAATAGCGCTTTCTTCGGCTATAGCTTGCTCTATACCAATTTGCCATATAACACCTTCAGCATTAAGTCCTTTGGCAATTAATTCACCGCCAATTTCAACTAAATAATGTTCACATTTATTCTTTTCAAGGTGCTTGGCAATCATGTCAACAGCATAACCTTTAGCAATCCCGGATAAGTCAATATAAACATCAGGATCAGATTTTGAAATACTGCTTGTTGTCTTATTAAGCTGAAGCTTTTCAAAACCAGTATGTTGTTTTACTGAATTTAATTCTGCTTGCTCAGGTACTTTCTGAGTAAACGGGTCAGGGCCGAATCCCCAAAGATTAACCAAAGGCCCGACAGTAATATCAAAAGCACCGTTAGTTATTCCGCTGATGTTATTTGCCTGTTCTATGACATAAAAAAGCGAATCAGATATGTTTTGCGAGAGCCCGCTTTTATTCTGATTCAGTTTCGATAACTCAGAGTCTGCAATATAGGTCGACATAGATTGATTAATGTCGGTAAGAATCTGTTCGATATCATGCTGGAGTTTTTCTTTATTAACCGTGTTTTCATTAGATACCAACTTAACGGAATAGCTAGTTCCCATAGTTAAGCCGCTAATATTGATTAATTCATTAGAATTACGGTCGCAGGCACTGAAAATGCATAGTAATCCTAATAAAAGAAAGCGGTAGCACATGGTAATCGATTAAAAAAATAAGCTAATGATAGGCTCTAAAAATTAAACAGTGTTAACGTACTAAAAGGCATAATGATAACAAGAA
>JBMZNW010000051.1:1907-5227 GCA_049619915.1 Gammaproteobacteria bacterium | reverse complement strand
TTCTGTGTTTGATAATACTTATTTTTATGATCAACAGCTTACGGAATATTCTTCATTCACTATGCTTGAAAAAACGGTTATGCTTACGATATTATTAGCACATTAAATCTGAATGGTTGAGTGTATGAAAAGAAGGCAGGTTTTAAAAACACTTGGTGCAGGTTGTCTTGGGATGAGCTTTGCTCCAGAACTGTTAGCAGCAAAAAACCGAGGTTATTTTGGCGGTAAGGCCTTTACCTCTGACGAAAATATCAAGGATTACTTACACAAAATCCAAAACTTCAACCAACCTCATGTTGGCGATGTGCAACTTCCAAGCGACTTACTTCAAACTTTCGAATCAACACTAAACAGGCTAATACGACTGCAAAAACTGGTCGGACATGGCAATTTTAATATTCTCAATTTCACCGATGGTTTGGCTTACGCTAAAAACTATTCGCAAGTCGGCAAATTTACCAAAGAAGAACTCAAGTTCCTCGAAATCGTTTTCTATGAAGATGGTCAGCGATACGGTTTCATGGGTGAAAAGCCGTTAAAAGAAATTACCGATAAGATTAACAAAAAAGAAGTCTCAAAGATCCCTTATAGCGGTAACTATCTATATAAAGATCGATCGATTGCTTTATATGAAGAAATCAGAAAAGAATTAGGCGATCAGGTTGTCCTGACTTCAGGTATTCGCAGCATCATGAAACAGTTTTTACTGTTCCTAAATAAAGTTCGTGAGAGTGAAGGTAATTTGTCATTAGCTTCACGTTCTTTAGCGCCTCCGGGCTATTCTTTTCATGGCAATGGTGATTTTGATGTTGGTCAGAAAGGTTATGGCAAACTGAATTTTACTGCGCACTTTACTGAAACAGATGTCTATAAAAAATTGACCGAACTCGGTTACTTAGAACTGCGTTATCCGGTCGATAATATGCTTGGTGTACGATACGAGCCTTGGCATATTAAGATTAATCCAGCTGCTTAAATCTCTTTTTCAGCATTTAAACTTCGTTTGTAAACGCAATTACGCTGTCTTTAATTGTTTAAGAGAGTTTGACTAGGGGCTGATAGCTTATGCTAAAAACCCCTGTCAGTTTGAATGGAGACGGTCATCTACTTCGTAAATAACCTGATCAGCGTTTATCCATTAAAGCTGAAAAATCTTGTATGTATAGATACTACTAATATTGTTTAGTTCCTGTAGTAATAGAACAATTTATATTGTCTCTCTACACCGACAAATGTCGTATATCACAAGTCTATAACATTTAGTTTAGAACAATCTCTGTTAATTTCTAGACTAATAAAGTTCAAAACTGAACCTATCTCACGTTTTCTAAACATCTTTAGAGCATTTATTAAGAAGGAAATACTCTGATTAAAGGCTAAACTATTGAGTTACTTGAAAGTTATAAAAAAACAGAAGTTGGACGATGAAAAAAATAAATGAGTTGTAGTAAGGAAAACTGAACTGGTGGTTATTGATTAACCCAATAATATAAACCTTGTGCATTTAGCTTCATATCAAACTCTAACAAATCCTGACTTTCTTTTTCAGTCAAATCAGGTCGGGCTTTAAGCAGACTGGCATGTTCAAGTTTAGATATTTTTTTATTTATCTCTTCTTCAAGATTCGATGTATTACTACTAGTCTGAGCGATTTCACAATACTCAGATATGCTTTTAGATAAAACGTCACAATAATCTTGTGGGTTTTCCAATAAACCAAAATGCGTTAAATACATACGAGCAGGCTTATAGCTCATTAATAACTCGATTGAGTTTTGTAGTTTCTCAGGATTAAAGTGAGTAGGTGTTGTCGTTGGAAAAATGTGACGCGTCGTTAACCCAGCCATTTCCGGGTATGAAATACCAAAGGTGTCGCCAGTAAACCAGCCTTTACTTAGTTCATCCCAAATACAAATATGGTGTTCAGCATGACCTGGTGTATATCTGATATAAAACTTTCGATCGGATAGTTCAAACGCCATATCGTCTTCAGCCTTAATAATCTTCTCACTCGGAACTGGCGTCAATTCCCCATATAAGGCGTTATATTTTTCTTGTCCGTAAACATCAATGACGGCTTTGATCAAAAATGAAGGATCCTCCATATGTCTCGCTCCTCTCGGATGCACAATCATTTTTGCATTTGGAAAAGCTTTCATCATGTGTCCGACGCCGCCAGCATGGTCGAGATGAATATGTGTTGGCACGATATATCTGACTTTTTCAGGTGCTATGTTCTTATTTTCAAGTAATGTTAATACTCTGGAGAGGCTATGATTTGTACCAGAATCTATAATGGCGACTTCATCTTTATGCTCAATAAGATAAATAGCGGCTAGATTTGGACGAATGTATCCTGAATCAATACATGTTATTCCATAACTTAAATTTTGAGATATGTCTTCCATCATTATTAAAACTTATTCAACAAAGCTTTTACTTAATTAAACCGACAGCTACCTTGCATGCAAGGTCATCTTGTTCGCCTGTGCCGCCGCTACAGCCAATTGCTCCGATCAATTTACCATCTTTAATTAATGGTAAGCCTCCTGGTGACGCTACCATCGTCGGATCAAGTGTAGCAATAAAAGAACGTCCTGACTCAAGAGCGTTGAAGAAGACACGGGTTTCACGGCGAAAGCGTGCAGCAGTACGCGCCTTGGCCTGTGAAATATCAATTGAGGCAAGCTGCGAACCATCCATACGCGAAAAATGAATTAAGTCACCGTTTGGATCAACGATTGCTATGTTCAATTTCCAATCGTGTTTCAACGCTTTAGCTTCAACTGCGGCAATCAATTTTTTCGCAGTCTCAAGATTTATCGGTGTGCCATATGGAATATCAAATGGCGTACCATCTGCAGTACCACCAGCCGTTGGCTCAGCCTGAGTTGTACCGCTAAACAAGATTAACATACACGCGATCAACGGTGTGAATATAAGTTTGTCCATTTCATTCCTCCAAAAGATCTTATTTATATATCTGATTGAGCATCTAGCAAAACCATAATTAAAAAAACGAATGTTCGTAAACTCTTAATTAACGAAACACTTAGTGCGATTGCCTGACACCATAAAGCTTAGAATAAAGGCCATCTTGAGAGAGTAATTCGCCGTGAGTGCCTTGTTCGCCTATCAAGCCTGCTTCAAAGACATATACATGATTAGCCTGTTTTATCGCGCTTAATCGATGTGCAACGATAATGGTTGTTTTGTTTTTAAGAAAATCAGTAAGCGCATTGTGTAAATGATATTCGGTTTCTGCATCTAGAGCGGATGTTGCTTCATCGAGTATCACAACCTTGGGATTGCTTAATACC
>JBMZNW010000051.1:0-1897 GCA_049619915.1 Gammaproteobacteria bacterium | reverse complement strand
CCGCCTGATAGTCTTACTCCTTGACGTCCGACGATTGTATCGAGTTTGTTGGGTAGTTCTTCTATCGTGTCTTTTAATTGGGCAATCTCAAGTGCATGCCATAAGTCTTTATCTTCCAGTTCTCGTCCGAGTGTTAAGTTGACTCGTACACTGTCGTTAAATAATGCCGGATGTTGTAATACTGTTGCGACATGTTCACGTACAATATCAAGCCCAATTTTTTTAACGGGCACGCCATCATAAAAAATATCGCCGCTATTAGCAGAATATAAACCGATTAAAACTTGTACCAGTGTTGATTTCCCTCCGCCACTAGCACCTACCAGAGCGACTTTTTCTCCGGGTTTAATTTCCAAATTAATGCCGTTTAATACGCTATCGTTTTCGTTATAGGCAAAATGTAAATCTGAAATTTTAATACCTACCGTATGTTTGTTTTCAAAAGGATTAATAACATGAGGGTAGTCTGGTTCCTGATGCAGCTTTGATAATTCATTAATGCGACCTAACGCTGCTTTCGCGCCATAGAAGGCGTATTGAATATTCAGTATTTCTTGCACGGGTGCCATCATAAACCAGAGGTAACCAAACACAGCAAACATCTGCCCGATACTTAAACCAGAATGAATGACCATTAACATGGCAACAGCTCTAAAAATATCAAAGCCAAATAAGAATATAACAAAGCTTAAACGGTTAGCTGTATCACTCTTCCATGCGAAAGCAACACCGTGATCTTTTACTTCTTTCGCTTGTTCAACAATGCGTTGTATGTAATGTTTTTCTCTATTGCTGGCGCGAATTTGGTGTATTGAGTCTAGTGTTTCAACTAATGATTGCTGAAACAGGGCAAATGCTGAGTTTTCATTTTTCTTTAATTCTTTAACACGCTTACCGAGAACCATGGTGAAATAAATTACGATTGGATTGGCGAATAAAATTAATAACGCCATCTGCCAATGCATGATCAGTAAAATGATCGCAACACCAATAATGGATAATACGGCAACAAGTAATTTACTGACGGTGGTGCCGACAAAATCATCAACAGTTGTTAAGTCAGTTACGAAGTAGGAGGCAACGGTGCCACTGCCCAATGTTTCATATTCCGACATGGAAACATTATTCAATCGTTGTAACAGCGTGCGACGAATACGGAAAATGACATCTTTAGCAATGATGGTGAATTGTCTTGTCTGAAATACATTTAAAATCAACGCAGCAAGACGTAAAAACAAAGTTAGAAAAAGAATTGTAGTGATATAAAGTGCAGGACCATGCCATGAAGTAGGTGAAAAACTGTTAATCGTATTAACTACGATGCCGGGTTGATTTAATAACACTTCATCAACCAGCAAAGGTAATAACAGAGGAACGGGCACACTGGCTAGCGTTGCTAGAACAGCAACGACATTCGCCAATATCAATTGATGCTTATGGCGCTTGGCAATATTAAGAATGTATTGCCAGTTATATTCTTGTATCTCTTCTTTGTTTACCGTTGTGTCCATTGTTTTTATTTTAATCTATTTTTAGTTAGCCGTACCAAACTAATGGTGGTTCCTCCATCAACGATACTTGTTCCCGTAAAGAAAGAATATGTTCTTCCCAATAACGTTGCGTATTAAAAAACGGGAAGGCAATAGGAAAAGCCGGATCTTGCCAACGTTGCGCCAGCCATGCCGCATAATGAATCAGGCGCAGAGTTCTTAATGCTTCAACAAGGTGCAATTCACGCGCTGAGAATTCTCGAAATTCAGTATACCCTTCCATAAAGTCATTAAGTCTGGCTGTCATGTATTGTCGGTCGCCGGATAAAAACATCCAGATGTCCTGTACAGCGGGTCCGGTTCGTGAATCATCAAAATCTACAATATAAAAATTTTCATCACGCGTT
>JBMZNW010000050.1:7364-10377 GCA_049619915.1 Gammaproteobacteria bacterium | reverse complement strand
GGTAACTTATCAGGAACTAAAATTGCTGTTGTAGATGGAGATATTGCTGATTTCTATGTAGTTTCGGCTCAAAATGGTTCCAGCGTAGGTCTATATTTAGTTGATGGTTCTTCATCGGGTATTGAAGTTAATCAACAAGGTTTTATCCCGGTTGATGAACAACAACGCACAAACGTACCAAATATCTTTGCTATCGGTGATATTGTCGGCCAACCCATGTTAGCTCACAAAGCGACACATGAAGGTAAAGTTGCTGCCGAAGTTTGCGCGGGTTTAAAGAGTGCCTTTGAAGCTAACGTCATTCCTTCTGTCGCTTATACCGATCCAGAAATAGCTTGGGTAGGATTAACTGAAACAGAAGCAAAAGCGAAAGGTATTAAATACGGTAAAGGTGTCTTCCCATGGGCGGCCAGTGGTCGTTCATTATCACTTGGTCGTGACGAAGGCAGTACCAAAATCCTGTTTGACGAAGAAACAAATCGAATTCTCGGAGCAGCAATCGTCGGGCCTAATGCCGGTGACTTGATTGCAGAGTGTGCATTAGCAATAGAAATGGGTTGTGATGCTGAAGATATTGGATTGACGGTTCATCCTCATCCGACTCTTTCAGAAACAGTAGCCATGGCTGCTGAAGTATTTGAAGGTACGATTACCGACTTATACATTCCGAAAAAAAAGTGACAAAATAATTAAAAGAAACTATATAAATATAACAGTTTAATTTAAATACTCCTTTTTCTTCCTCAAAGGAGTATATTTGGCGAGTGGGTTGTTTCTATAAATTCTTGGACCTCCAGCCTTTTTTTAGAAACCACTCGCTAATTTTTTTCTTTAAAAGCAATTAATGAAGAGAAAAACATTAGCGTGGGTTTCACATTAGGCTCTTAGCCAACTACTTCACTTAAAAATTATATTAATAAGTTATATGAACTTATAGCCTATTAAAACACCTAATATTTACGATATTTATCTGTACAGAACGGCGGTTGACAAAAAATACATTTCATTCCTATACTCAGGAACTAAAATTTACTAACAAGCTATAAGTTTTAAAAACTATTTAGCTGGAATAATAACAATATGCTAAAGCATAGTTTTCAAGATCGATTATTTTTACAGTGGGCTATTTATACCGGTGTTTTAAGTTTTATATTATGGCTTGCCTGGCACCTTGGCTATTTAGTTTCTATTTTTTTAACTGACCCAACAAAAATCACCTATCTCATCAGTTTTTTATTTTTGGGTGGTTCATTACATTGTGGCATTCGTGCAAAATATCTCTCCAGCCAAATTAATTCAATTAACGATATTGAATCAGGTGAAGTTGCCTACTCATCAGAAACATCATTGCCTGCTGACTTTTTAAACACAATTGAAGCTAGATTCCAGGATCAGGATCTGGAAGAAAATAATTCCGCAGATAATGTATTACTTTCAGAGGTATTTGCTGAACAGGCACATGCCCAGCATGAAGTTGGATGGTTTTTTACTAGCCTGCTAATCAAACTCGGTTTGCTTGGTACAGTTATTGGATTCGTATTAATGTTAGGACCTTTATCTACATTAGAATCGTTTGATATAGGCGATGTACAGAATATTCTTGCAGATATGACTGCCGGTATGGCCGTTGCTTTGAATACAACATTAATTGGATTGTTAAGCAGTATGTTACTTAGTTTCCAATACTTGATGCTGGATCACGGCGCAGATGAACTGGTTGCCAGAACGATACATTACATGGAGACTGAACAAATCTCAGAACTGCGTCTGGCTACTGAATAAAGAATGGGGATCAGACGATCAAAAAGGCAGTTTGAACAAGATCCGTTTACTGATCTGTTATTCAATTCTTTATTAGCATTTACGTTATTATTTTTAATCACGATTTTATTTTTAAATCCGCCTGCCAAGAAAGGTATTATTGATCCAAAGGCAGAATATATTATTACTGTTAAATGGGATGATAACAGTCCGGATGATGTAGACACCTGGGTACAAGGGCCGAACGAAGGTGTCGTCTGGTTTCGTAATCCAGAAGTAGGACTGATACATCTTGATCGCGATGATCGAGGTCTTTCTAAAGATACGATTGTAGTCGATGGCGTTGAGATAACGAATCCGCTAAACCAGGAAGTTGTTACAATACGAGGTAATGTACCGGGTGAATATATCGTTAATGTCCATTACTATAACAGCAAGACATTACGCCAAGCCAACGTTGAAGTTCGCGCGGTTAAAGTCAACCCTCAACTAAGGGTGCTCTATTATGGCAATTTGGTGCTGGATAAAAAAGGTGAAGAAAAAACGGCTGTTCGTTTCACGGTAGATGCTGCCGGAAATGTGAGTAATGTAAATACGTTAAATAAATCCATTGTTGAGGTTGATAAACTATGAATCAGGCCATCTTAGGGCTATCAATTACCTATGTTGCGTTAGCAGCTTTGGTACTGGCTATTTTTTTACGAACTCGTATCCCTGCATGGATAAAACTACTTTGCGTCATCCTTGTAAGCGGGTTTTATTATATGACCTATCACAATCTTCAAGGATTACTTGGTTGGCCAACACAACAAGACCTGCCTGAGAATTTTATGCTGTTATCATCATCTATTACCGAACCAGATGACACAACAGGCGATCCAGGTCGTATCCATATCTGGCTTAACGCTTTTACAGAAGACAATACACCTGCACTTGAACCAAGAGCTTACTATCTACCCTATGATCTTGAGTTACATTCGTCGCTGGAAGCTGCATTAAAAAAACAACGACGTGGTAATGTGCAACTTGGACGTTCAAAGAAAATAGCGGCAAACGAAGATGAAACTCCTAGCGATTTAACTCGCTATGGCCAAAAGCGCTACGTGGTTGATTTTTTTGATCTGCCCGATCCAGAACTGCCTGAAAAATAAAATTCTATGAATACATCTAGCATTAAAACTATCAGGGTTCGCTGTTATCAAATAACAGTTTTTTGTCTGGTATTGTTGATATCGGGTTGTTCAAAAACACC
>JBMZNW010000050.1:7131-7354 GCA_049619915.1 Gammaproteobacteria bacterium | reverse complement strand
TAACGACGGAATACACTGACGAAAAGTATGAAAGTCACATTACTATCGATAACCTTGGGAAAAAAAGTGTCGGCGACAAGTCCTATTATGTACGCCGTACCAGTACAGGTCTTGACTATTACATAAACCACAATGAAGAAGGAATCTTCCGGGAAGCACTGCGAACCAAAGTTGAACACAAACCTCGCATGGACAACAACAAGAGATTTGTCATTAAAAGACC
>JBMZNW010000050.1:5100-7121 GCA_049619915.1 Gammaproteobacteria bacterium | reverse complement strand
GACCGTTTGAAGTCGGTACCGAATGGAAAATAATAAGCAGACCTATCCTAATGATGCGCGTCTACCCTTATCGTGAGCGGGCTGGCAACAGCGCACAAGTACCGATGATATACAGAATTGAAGAAACGAATGCGACGGTCACAGTGCCTGCCGGTACTTTCGAAAACTGTATTAAAGTTTATGGTGAAGGTTCATTCAGTGCATACATGGATTCTGTAAACGGCCAAATGGATATACCTATGTCCATAGAAGAATGGTATGCAGAAGGCGTTGGTCTGGTTAAGCAAGTCCGTTATGAACTTGATGGCGATGTTATTAATGTCTTAAACAGACCTATATTCCTTGGAGGAAAAACAACTCTCGTGCTCGAAGAGTTTGATGATTAAATAGTGGTTTATAAAGCTTAATTTGAGACTTTAATATTTCATTAGACTATTCGCCATAGCATTTAAAATCCTGTTGTACACCATCTAATGCTTGAATGTATCAATGCAGTTAAGTTTCGCAGCTTAATTAACTAAATTAATATTAGCGGAGACATAGGTGGCAAATCATTCAACGATATTAGAGACATAATTATCAAATTATTTGCCACCGTTACTCTGTGTTATGTTTTGAAGTGGCCTACCATTCTATCTAGCTCATTAAACTCTGCTTCGATCTTAGAACCAATATGCTGTGTTTTGGCAGCGCCTTCAGCCGTTTTCTTGCCAACACTATTAATGTTGACGATGTTTCTATCAACCTCTTCAGTAACTCGTGATTGCTCTTCGGCCGATGTAGCTATTTGCATATTCATATCAGTGATCATAGAAACGCTGTGTTCAACTTTTTGCAAGGCTTGACTTGTCACTTCCGCTTGCTCAACACTTATCTTGGCTTTTTCACAGCTATCTTCTATCTTTGTCGCAGCTGTTTTTGATAAAGCTTGCAACTCTTCAACAGTCCCTTGAATTTCTTCGATAGATTCATGCGTCCGTGTTGCCAACGTTCTGACTTCATCGGCAACAACTGCAAAGCCCCTACCTTGGTCACCTGCTCGTGCAGCTTCAATCGCCGCATTCAAAGCAAGCAAGTTAGTCTGCGCGGCAATATTATTAATCACATCTAATACTGAACCGATGTTTTCACTGTTTTCCTTCAATTTCGTAATACTAAAGTTTGCTTCCTCAATTTCTTTCGCCAAGATATTAATTGTTTGTCGTGAATCATCGACAGATTTTTTACCATTAGTCGTATCTATTTGTGTTTCCTTAACAGCCTTCATGGCACTGGCTGTCAACTCTGCTACTTGTTTCGAAGCTGCTGACATTTCAGTCACAGCAGAAGCAACTAATTCAGTTTCACTACTTTGTTGTTCAATATCAATGCTGGTTGCATTGGCTATATGCGATAGCTCTGTCGCTTCATCGACCAATTGAGCAGTCGTTTTCTTAGTATTACTAATGGTGCCATGTATTTTTGATGTGAACTTATTAAATGCTCGGGCCACATCCGTGATTTCATCATTACCGACTTCATCTAATCGGCTTACCAAATCACCCTCACCTTCGGCAATATCTTCCATTGCTAATGTGACTTTTTTCAATGAATCAACAATAGTGCGACCTATAAAAAAGAGCAGTACACTAGAAACAATAGAAATAATAAGCATCATAAAGATATTGATGGTGAGTGCTCTATCAGCAGATGATTGTGCATTGACTGAAATTACATCGGCGGCTTGCATTGCATCACCTTCCATCTTGATAATATGTTCAATCAAGGCATTGAACTGTTTGCTCTCTGGCCCTGTCGCATTTATAAAAGCACCTTCGCGGTAACCTTCATAACTTTGCAACTTAGTATATTTAACAAGCTTACTGAAGCTTTGCCACATCTGTAAAAGCGTTTCATAATCTTTTGCATTACTTTCATTCGTATGTGTTTTTAGTTTTTCCAAGTTACTATCAATACTGTTAATTTTATTATCAAAGCCTTCACCAACCTGGTGTCGAATAGTATCGTCAGGTGCCATGACA
>JBMZNW010000050.1:0-5090 GCA_049619915.1 Gammaproteobacteria bacterium | reverse complement strand
AAGCGAAGTCTCTCTCAAACTATTGATAGGTTGCAGAACCTTGTCTGCAAGGAAAGAAACCTTTTGTCCAGAGTGATAGACACTATCAATGCTCTGTAGGCTTTTATAATTGGCGAACAAATTATATGTGCCAATAAATACGACAGCTAAAACAATCGTCACTGCCATGATATTTAGTTTACTTTTTATTGTCAGGTTTTTAATAGTCATGTTTTTCACAGTATTATCCTTACTTTTCAGTTAGCTGAATTAAATCTTGAAAGTTTTTCTCAATGATCTTAATAGGCTTTTTAAGTTCTTCCGGATAAGGTCCGTCTCTTAATGACCAATGGTCATTCGTTACCTCGATTTCCCAGAGCGGTATACTGGCAACTTTATAAGGCGTATAAACAACTTCCTTATTCGTGGCCAATACTTTATTTGGACCAGGCACGAAAAGCATGTAACCATTGTCATAAATATGGCGCATGATTTTCTCAGTTGTACTAACAAACTCTTCAGTGCCTACAGATAGCGTAAATAATTTTTCTACATAACCATCTAATGTGCTATCAGGAGAAATGGTACTCCAAAGGTTATAAGTTCTGTACACCAGAAAGACAGTCCAAGGATGGTTAAAGTACCAATCATCCATTCCCCATATTAGTAAATCCCATTTTTTAGAATTGTTACCTGCATTCGTTGTTAATAATTGACCAAACACATCTGTTTCACTACTGGTGTATTCAACATCTAAGGTAACGCCGACTTTTTTTAACTGATATTCAATTCCATCAATCAGCCATTTAAACCTATCCTGTGCATAAAACTTCAGCGTTAACCCGTTCAAGATAGCTTTAAGTTCTTTTTGTACTTCAGGATCGTTCGGGTCTTCAAGTTCTGAATAAGGTCGTAATGTTTTCACGACGTCTCTGACACCCGGAAAATTGACCGCAGCTGTAGTCGGATGCGTGCTGCCTTCTCCGTCATAAACAAAATCAAGCAGGTTTTTCTGATGGATAGCACGATTTAAAGCAACTCGAACTTTTTTATCTTGTAACTTTGGATTGCCATTGATCAAATTAAGCTGGATAGAGAAGTTATTATTCGATGGTGATTTAACAACTTTGGCATAAGGCGATACGATTGTTTCTACTTTGCTAGAAAAAGGAATAGTCGCAATATCAAGCTTACCTTCGATATTTTTGACTGCATGCATAGCATCAGCTGCGCTCATCTTCGGATAAATCGTTACATTTTCGACTTTTGGATAACGCTTATCCCAATAATAAGGATTGGCTTTTAACTTAACTTCGTCCGTGCTTCTATCGCCTTCAACATAACCTTCAGTGAGAATATAGGGGCCAAGTCCATACGGTCCAGGAGCTGCTAGATTTGGACAAGTAGCTTTACCATTCCAGCCATACTTATTGAGATAGTCCGGCGTATAAAAATGTATCCACATCGTGTCATTAAAAAACTGTCCGTATTTTTCTTTCAAATGGAAACGTACGGTATGTTGGTCAACTTTTTCTACATAATCGAAAACATTATGAATATTTGTAAAAAGAAATGGTTGTTTCTTAAAATACTCCATATTCATCACAACAGAGTCTGCATCAAATACGCTGCCGTCCTGAAACAAAACGCCTTCGCGTAAATTAAACTCATAGGTTGTGTCATCAATCTGACGATGACTGACTGCGACATCATATTCCCAACCTTTTTTATTATTTGCAGGTCTTATCAGCCCTGAGCTAATGGCATGAGAAGTGTAGATGTACGGAAGACTCGGGATAGAAACCTTCACATGTGAGCCAGGCGCAAGCTTTGGAGCCACTCGAGACTCAGCATCGTCATCACGTAGAACCAAAGGCTCATACAATATATTTTCATTGCCGATTGCAGTACAAATACCGGGGAAAAATAAAGCGGCGATGAATATCAATTTGCTTAAATATTTCACGATAAAGTTTCCTTATTTTTATAAAAACCACCCTAACTTAAATACATTAGTCGCATATCTATTCCTTCGCGCTCACCAAATTATGCTTGTAACTGGTTGATTAAACGTCCATGAGTCCCTTATCGACACAAAACAGGAAAATCTTTAGAACTTTTCTACTTTTGATAAATACAGCGTGAAATCGTGCTTTCAGAGAGCACTGATTTTTATAGGATTATTAATTTTGATTCAGTGATAAAGGCACTTGGAGTGAGGTAGAGAAAAGAGTCTGGTGCCGAAATTTAAGAAAATAAAGTTATTTTCTGTCGTATTTTTTATTAATTAACCATCCAAATAGTGCACCCGTAAAAAACATGACAATTGAATAAGTGACTGATGGAATCATCATGGTATTGTTACCAATCAACGTTCCGGCAACAACAAGTGCCAAAGTGCCATTCTGGATACCGACTTCAAAACCAATGCAGATCGATTGTTTTTGATTGAGACTACTCCAATTTGCTAATTTATACCCTAATATTAAAACCACAATATTAAGCACTAAGGTGGCAGCACCTGCCTGTGCAAAAAAGCTGAGCATGTTTTCAGAATTTTTCATGATAATCAGTGCGATTATCAAAAATAGAAAAAATATTGAAAACCACTTCAGTACTTTCTCAATTTTCTTCGCCAGAACAGACATACGAGATAAGGCAAACATGCCTAAGCCAACCGGAATCACAGTGATCACTAAAAGCTGAATAATTGTTTTAATAATAGGTAAATCAAACTCAGTATTGCTATCCATAAAATAAAGCATACTTATTGAAGCAAGCAAAGGAATAGTAAAAGGTGTGATCAAACTAGTCAGCACCGTTAAACTAACAGAAAGCGACACATCGCCTTTATATAAGTAAGTAAACATATTTGATGTCGCACCACCCGGTGCAAGCGCAATAATAATCAAACCAACTGCCAATTCAGCGGGTAATTTAAAAATTAGTGCGAGTAGAAAAGCAATGAGAGGAAGTAAAATCAATTGACCAATTAAGCCAACAATTATTGCCTTGGGAGATTGAAATATATTTTTAAAGTCTGATGTCTTTAAAGAAATCCCTATACCAAACATAATAATAAAAAGTGATAGAGGAAGAATAACTTTGGTTAACACATCAGCTTGCATAACTTTTTTTATATACCTTTATATTTTACTGTTTAATAATTTTGCCAGAGCTTTTTACTAGAGCTTGAAGCTTATCTGTAGATTTTATCTACTTCTTGATTGCAATATATTAAATATACTTAATTCGCTTATATTATTTTTTCGAAATATTGCAACATACGAATCCGCATTGCTTCATCAGGTAACTGTCCATAGCCTGCGCCCATGTTCTCCTGCATATGAGCAACTTGCGAAGTAGCAGGAATGGCACACGTCACAGCAGGGTGAGAAACAATAAACTTCAAAAAGAATTGTGCCCAATTTTGACAATCAATCTCGGCAGCGAAATCCGGTAAAGGTTTATTTTTCACTAAATCAAATAATCCTCCGCGTTGAAACGGACGATTGATAATAACGGCAAGACCACGTTCTTTTGCGACAGGTAACAAACGTTGTTCAACTTCGCGATCAACCATATTGTAAGTAAATTGAACAAAATCAAACTCTTCTTCTAATAACGCCTTCTCTAGCTTTTTATGTCGACGGCCATGGGATGTCGTAATACCAATATAACGAATACGCCCCTGCTGTTTCCATTCTTTCAACGTCTCGAGGTGCGTACGCCAATTCAGCATATTGTGAATTTGCATCAAATCAAACTCTGGCAAACCCCAATAAGAATAAGAGTTATTCATTTGCATGATACCCAAAGACTTTCCAATAATCCAAACTTTCGTAGCCGAAAATAAACTATTTTGCTGTGGCAGTTTGTTTAAACAATAGCCGATGACTTCTTCCGAAGAACCATACATTGGAGAAGAATCAACCATGCCGCCACCGTGATTAAAAAACGCCTCCAATACTTTTATACAACGCGCACGATCAGTCTCGTCATCATCAACATCAAAAGTAATCCAGGAACCCATACCAATAACAGGAATCGACTCACCAGAGACAGGGATTTTTTTAGTTAAAATTGACGAAGCTGAAGGCGTTGCAGCAGACAAGGAAACGGGAAAAGAAAAGAACGGTGCCATAGCCATACCGCTCACTGATTGTAAAAAAGAACGACGAGTGAAATTATTCATCTTCTTATAATAGTATTTTTATACTAAAAAGACTCTATTAGCTTTTTACGAAAATAGCTCGTCCTACCGGCCATATACATCAATACCCGGCAACGGCCGATGATACTTAACAACCTCACCATATTTCTTAGTCGCAGCAGCAATACCCTTTTCAATGTCAAGCGGTACGCCTGCTTCGTCACAAGCCATCAAAAAAGAAATAGAAGCTGACATCGCATGTTGTGGCTGAATACCGCCAGTCGCACATAGACGCCAACCCAAATCAGGTGCGCCTGGAATAGCAGCTGCTTCTACAGCGTGTTTTGTAAACATAATGTTAAGTACTTCGGTAATTTTTTTCAGCCCAAAACCTTCCGGTGCTTTAACTGCTGTTACTGCATTGGATCGAGTGTGTTCTTCTTTTGCGACTAGTTCAAAGCCTGCACTCAGTACGGCGGCACGGTAGATTTCAGAACAATCTTTATGCCGTTCAATAACACGTTCAATACCTTCAATCGCGAGTAAATCCAAAGCTACAGCAAATTGAGCATAATTTCCTGGCGTTTCAATGTGCAAACCTAAGGAATCCATAGCATCAATCATCTTAGTTAAATGCAGATAGTGTTGACCTTTTTTAATACCTGCATCTGCAAGCGCTTTGTCAGCTTCATACACTTTCTCAACTGCTCTAGCGTTAAGCGAAAGCATGCCGATACCGGGAGTACCCATAATACCTTTTTGGCTACAGCCAATAAGCATATCGATGCCCATTTCTGTCATGTCAGCCGGTATACTGCCGATAGCAGAAATACCATCGATAACAAGTAATGCTGGGTGCTTTAGTTCATCCAGTATACTTCTCAATTTCTTAGGGTTAGTCGTTACGCCTGTAGCCGTTTCGTTTAACGGAGCCATAACTAACTGAATTTTATGTTCT
>JBMZNW010000049.1:0-10401 GCA_049619915.1 Gammaproteobacteria bacterium | reverse complement strand
CTGCCCATAATAGGCGCACGATCTTTAATGAAAGAAGTATGTAAAGTTCCATCTTCATCAAGCAAGTTCGTTGCTTTAGCAAACAGATTTAAGTTTTGTTTGCCTTCAATCACTTTATAGTTAGCATTGAGGTTTAAAACAGTGTAACCATCTGTTTCAGTTTCCAATGCAGCGTTGTCGTTTTGCTCTAACACACTGGTCAGATCGAGACCTGCAGTCAGCTTATTGTATTGGTAATCAAGACTTGCACCAACGCGAGCAGGCGAGATACGTGGCAGATTATCGCCGCCATCAAGTTCAGCTCGAACATAATCACCAAATACATTCAGATCTAATATGCCGTTATTACCCGAGTAGAGGTTTAAGCCTGCTGCAATTTCAAAACCATAGAAGATGGCATTGTCCTGTTGAAATTGTAAGTCTCTAAATTCTTCAGTTGGATCGAGATTACCATCCTCATCAACGATATCAGCGACACCGTCATTGTTTATATCGCGAGCTTGCAAGAAGATAAAGTCTTCTATGTAGTTTGCGAATAAACTTACGTTCCATTGTAATAAACCGAGTTCACGCGCTAAAGTCAGATCAATATTATTGGCCGTTTCTTCGCCTAATGAAGCGTCGCCTCTTTCAAAAGCACCTGTCGCGTGATGCGCGCCGTTAGAGAAAAGTTCTTCTACTGTTGGTGCACGTTGACTGCGGCTAAGGTTTAAACCCAATGCCATTGCTTCTGTAAAATGCCAGTGAATACCAGACGAAATACTGAATAAATCAAAACTAGCGGAGATATTATTGTCAAGGTCATCAACTTCGTTACGTTCATAACGTCCACCAATTTCGAAATGCACATTTTCGACAATATCAGTCTCTTCCAGAACAAAGATAGCGAAAGTATCGGTTTCTGTTTTTGGAACAAATGCTTCGTCGCCCGCTGCACTGAAATCACGATAGCCAAATTGAGTACCGATAACACCATTGAATACACCGATTGGCGCATGTGATATTTCGACTCGACCTTCGAGCTGTTCATTACTAAAGACGGTACCGGGCTCACCAGGACCTTCAAATTCGGTATGAAGGTAATCGTTATAAGCACCTTGAATACTAATTGCTTCTATGCCAGCAAAAGGATTGAGTATGCGTGCAGATAGATCGGTACGGTCTTGTTGAGCATCAATAAAAGGTAGTTCGTCTGGCTCTTCTGGATTAGCAGGAATACCGTGCAGAGCATTGAAACGTCCATAAGACATACCGAAGAAACCCCAATCATCAACAAAGGAAGCGCCAAAGTTATAGTTCTCCAGATCATAAAAACTATTATCAATTGTGCCATCTGCTGATTCATAATTTTGTGCATCACGGCTTAATGCGTCAATATGAAATGCCATTTTTTGGTAACCGCCATCGGCATTTAATGAATAGACGTTTTCGTTTGAATTAGTGTTATGACTATAAAAAAGTTTTGGGCTGAAAGAATCTGGTACGTATTCTGGAATTTTGCCTGTCACTACATTGACCAAACCGCCAGAAGCTTCGCTACCGTAAAGTAAAGCCGCAGGTCCGCGAAAAACTTCAATCTGTTCAGCTTGTAAAGGATCGATAGAAACAGCGTGATCAACACTGACTGTTGATACGTCCAATGAGCTAATGCCGTTTTCCAGAACTTTTACTCTTGCACCGGATTGTCCACGAATAACAGGGCGACTTGCTAAAGGACTAAAACGATCTGTTGAGACACCAGGTATATTCTCCAGTGTTTCACCAATTGTTGATGCCTGCTTTTTAGCTAATTCTTCGCCGTTTAAAACATGTATCGGTTGTGCGATGTGCTCAATACTTTGCAAGCCATAAGGTCTTGCGAAAACATCGACATCATCTAACGTTGATACTTCTTCTGCGAGCGCAAGTTGCGACACGCTTAGTGGGATCATGATCCCAAGATAAAATAACTTCATTGCTTACCCCTAAAAATAATAACAAAATGAACTGGCACGCATTGCGTGCCAGTTAAAAAACCTAGCTGTTAAAACAGAGGTAACGGAGGACTACGTGCATTATTATTAGAGTGGTTTATTAAATTTAAAGAATAAAGATTATCAGTAATCTTTTCATTTTCTTTAAAATCAATATTGATTGGCGTACTTGTATCAGTGACAAGATCGCTTGAATTAATTTGATGAATACAAATTGAGCAGGATTCGTGTTCATCTTCATCATGGCCAAACTGATGCTCGACAGCATGCGTTATCGTCGCGAACTGCGATGACAATACAAATAAAATCAGTAGGTTAATGATGAGTTTATGGAACATTTTTGCTTTGAAGTGTTAACAATAAAATGTTACATTATAACATTACATTATCGGTGTCAATTGAGTAGTTATGTCTAAGAATAAAGTAATTAGTCCTTTCAAGCCGTCGACGCATGAGCATCAGGATTGTTTGCAATCGGCAATAAAGATGGCGAAAACCCGTTGTGATGAGTCCGGCATACGCTTAACGCCATTACGGCAACAGGTTCTGGAGTTAGTCTGGCAAAGTCACGAGCCAGTTAAGGCTTATGATGTGCTGGATAAGCTTAAGAAAGAGCATTCCTCTTCTGCTCCACCAACGGTATATCGTGCACTGGATTTCTTACAGGAACAGGGGCTGGTTCATAAGATCGAGTCATTAAATGCTTATATAGGTTGTGGCAATCCTGAGAATTCACATTCAGGTCAGTTTCTTATTTGTCGTTGTTGCGGTGCAGTGGCTGAACTTGATGATGCCGACATCAGCAAATTGATCCAAAAGAAAGCCACTCAATTGGGATTTAAAATAGACGATGAAATGGTCGAAATTAATGGCCATTGTCAGGAATGCCTTGTCTCAGGAGAATGAAAGTAATGACTATTTTACAAAGACTGTTATTAGTCTTACTCACTCTATTTGCTTTCACTTCCAATACAGTTGCTGAAGAGAAGATAAATGCTTTTGTTAGCATCTTGCCGCAACAATATTTTGTTGAACAAGTCGGTGGTGAACTTGTTGATGTTCAAGTTATGGTCGGTCCTGGTCAGAATCCAGCAACATATGAACCGACACCACAACAAATGGCAGCATTAGCACATGCCGATATTTATTTTAGTATTGGCGTGCCATTTGAAAAAGCATGGCTTAATAAAGTTAAGCAAACTAATGACAAGCTTGTTGTTATTGAATGCTGCGAGTCATTATCTGATTTACAAGGTCATTCGCATCACGGGCATAACCATGCTCATAGTCATGGACATCATGATGATGAACTTGATCCGCATATCTGGACGAGTCCGAAAAAAGTGATTCAGCTTGTTAAGTTGATTGAGGATTCTCTTTTACAAGTGAGCCATTCAGATAAACATGCGTTTAAAGATACGGCTGAAAATTTTGTTATAGAGCTTAATAAACTCGATGCGTTTATCAGAGCAAGCCTTGTTGATTTAAAACAACGCGAATTAATTGTCTCACACCCGTCCTGGGCTTATTTCGCTAAAGAATATAATTTGTCACAAATTTCTATTGAACAAAACGGCAAGGAAATTCAGGCAAAGTCACTGGTTAAGTTAATAAAGTCTGCAAAAGAAAAAAATATTAAAGCTGTTTTTGTGCAACAACAGTTTAGTGATAAGGCAGCAAGAATAATTGCAAAAGAACTTAATGCAGATATTTATGAGCTAGATCCTTTGGCATTTAATTACATCGAAAACATGAATGATGTAACTAGTAAAATTATTAAAGGATTGTCCAGTGACTGATGCTAATAGTGATGTTGTTATAGATATAAACAATGTCAGCTTTAACTATGGCATGGTATCTGTACTGGAAAATATTTCTTTAAAGATTCATGAAGATGAATTTATTGGCATTATCGGTCCGAATGCCAGTGGTAAAAGCACTCTGCTTAAATTAATCCTCGGTTTATTAAAACCAACTCAGGGAACGATTAAAATATCAAATGAAAAATGCCAGCATGCTAAGAACCATATCGGTTATGTGCCTCAGCATGTCAATTTTTCTCGTGACTTTCCTGTAACGGTAGAAGAAGCGGTATTGATGGGACATATTACTTCTTCATCATTATTTTTTAAGTTTAGTAAAAGCGAAATTGCCAGTGCTGAAAAAGCAATGCAAAAGCTGGAGATTGCAAACATTGCAAAACGACAAATTGGTTCTTTATCTGGCGGACAACTTCAACGTGTATTAATCGCGCGCGCATTAGTTTGTCAGCCTAATATTTTAATACTGGATGAACCGACTTCTAATGTCGATATGCGCGTTGAAGAAGATATTTTTGCGCTATTAAAAAACTATAGTGAACACATGACGATTATTGTTGTGTCTCATGACATAGCATTTATCTCTGGCTATGTTGATCGTGTTGCTTGCTTAAACCACACACTCGTATGCCATGATACTGCATCAATCAGCGGTAAGATGATTGAAGAGCTTTATGATGCGCCGGTTAAAATGATTCACCACCACCATTAATTATGACTGAGTTCTTTACAGCGTTATTTGAATATAACTTCCTACAACATGCAGTTATTGCCTGTTTTTTAGCAAGCATTAGTTGTGGTGTGATTGGTAGTTATATTGTGGTTAAAAAAATAAGTTTTTTAACTGGTGGTATAGCGCATTCAGTTTTAGCAGGAATGGGCATGGCTTATTTCTTTAGTGCGTCGCCAATTATGGGTGCCATTATTGCTGCACTGATATCGAGTATTTTAATTGGTTGGATTAGTCTGCGTTGGAAAGAACATGAAGATATCTTGATTGCCGCATTCTGGTCGGCGGGTATGGCGATTGGTATTTTATTCTTATCGCGTACGCCAGGTTATAACGTTGATTTAATGAGTTATTTGTTTGGCAATATATTATTGATCACCGGTAACGATTTAATCTTGATGTTGATGCTGGACATCGTCGTGTTGGGAATAGTGATGCTTTGTTATAAACACTTTTTAGTCAGTGTTTTTGATGAAGAGTTTGCACGATTACACGGTATAAACACTGAATTTTTTTATATTTTATTACTCTGTTTAATTTCATTAACGATAGTCATCTTGATCCAACTCGTTGGTTTGATATTAGTTATTGCGCTTTTAACTTTGCCAGCAGCAATAGCAAATCAGTATGTAACATCGCTGTATAAAATGTTTATTTTATCAGCAATTATTTGTGCGGTGATCAGCGTCAGCGGAATTGCGATATCGTATGAACCTGATTTACCTACAGGTTCAGTTATCGTGTTATTAGCTTGCGTTTGTTACTTCGTATCCGTATTTATTAAACGGATACTCAGTAAAAAGTTACACTCGTAATTTATTTTTTACGTCTTGCTTTACTTGCCTGTGCAAGCGTATCAATTAACTCAACCGTCTTTTCCCAGCCTAGACAGGCATCGGTAATACTTTGACCATAGACTAATTCTTGATCTGGTTTTACATCTTGTCGGCCGGCAACAAGATGACTTTCGATCATGGTGCCAATGATACGTTTATCACCATTAGCAATTTGTTCGGCTACGTTATTTGCTACATCAACCTGAACATCATGTTGTTTTTTACTGTTTGCATGACTTAAATCAACCATGATTGTTGCCGGAAGATTTGCCGCTTCCAGTTCTTTCGAGACTTTATCTATACTTTCTGCATCGAAGTTAGGCTCTTTACCACCGCGCAAAATAATATGTGTATCAGGATTACCTGCTGTAGAAAATATAGCGGCATTGCCTTCTTTGGTAACGGAAAGAAAGTTATGCGGACGTATTGCAGTGCCGATTGCATCGACTGCGATTTTAGTTGTACCCAAAGTACCATTCTTAAAGCCAACAGGGCATGATAAACCTGAAGACAGTTCGCGATGCACCTGGCTTTCAGTTGTTCTTGCGCCGATTGCTCCCCAACTAATTAAGTCAGTCACATATTGCGGCGTGATTAAATCTAAATATTCTGTTGCTGCTGGTATGCCCATTTCATTCAGATCAAGTAACAACTGTCTGGCTAAATGTAAGCCTCTATTAATGTTGTAGCTATCATCTAAGTCAGGATCGTTAATCAAGCCTTTCCAGCCTACTGTTGTTCGTGGCTTTTCAAAATAAACACGCATGATGATGAGTAAGTCTTCCGCATGTTTTTCTTTTAAGGCTTTTAATCTGCCAGCGTATTCTTTTGCTGCATCAATATCATGAATTGAACAAGGGCCAGAGATAACGATTAGGCGATCATCTTCGCCGTGTAAAATGTTATGGATTTCGTTTCGAGTGACGGCTGTTGTTTCCGCAGCTTTGTCAGTAATACGAATTTCCTCAGTAATAACGGCTGGAGAAATAACGGGTTTAATCGAATTGATTCTTAAATCGTCTGTATTGTAATTCATAATGCTTTAATCTTATTTTATAGTTTTAATTAATATTTTTATTAGCCTGCTGGCCAGCTAAATTCTCGTCCAGCAAGAATATGAAGGTGTAAATGGAAAACGGTTTGTCCCGCGCCTTCACCGTTATTTACGACAAGACGGAAGGCCTCACCATAACCTTGTTGCCTGGCAATCTCTCCGGCTTTCAATAACAGGTGTCCTAATAGCGCTTGGTCTTCTGGTTCCGCATCTGCAACCTTTACAATCGGTTTCTTTGGAATGAGCAGGATATGCACCGGTGCTTGCGGCGCAATATCGTTAAATGCCAGACATAAATCATCTTCGTAAACAATTTCTGCCGGTATTTCACGATTAATAATCTTGCTAAATAGTGTTTCTGCCATTTTCTGCTCAAATTCAAAGGATTAGTGCGAGCAGCGATTATAGCCTCTATTTAGCGATAATAAACACTTTAACGCTAAAACAAGCGCTATTGTGTTTAATAGAAGAGCTTTAATGATTAAGACATGAGTTTTCTATTACGTAGATAGAGTAGTTGTGGAGCAAGGTCGGTTTTATGAGTCGGTGCATTAGATACTAAATAATATTCCAAATTTAATGAGCTTGGTTTAAACGTTGTTTCTCTTTTGGCGAAGATATCGGGATCAAGATGCTTTGCATCACGAAAATCATATTTCTTTATGACCTCTCGTATAATTTGTTGCCGCGCCTTGTTTGCAGCTAGCAAGATATTTTTTGTAACAAGTTTAGGCTGATCCAGGTGGATTGCATGACCGCTTTTATAGGCCATGAAGTGCTCAGAGTCTAAAGCGAGATTTTCTAGATCGTTTTGTAAGTTAGCCCACTTTTGTTCTCGGCGATCGCCTATTTCATTATGCGGCCAGACTCGTTTGCCGCGCGTGATAATGACAACAGGAAATGAATAGGTTTCCGACTTGCAATGGCTAAGCACTTGTTCTGCACTCAAGTCCATTAATTCAGATTCATTGAGTACGGCCATTTTAGATTTATATGACGACATCAGTTGGTAGGCTATATATGCTTTATCTAGCGGAAAGTTTTTCGATATAACTGGACGCATAATCTTTATGCGCACGCTATTTTTATGCAAAGCTGCTTTTGTTGATGATTGTGTTTTCGGTTTAATACGTTTGAATTCTTCAGTATTAAACTGCTCAGGGTGAGAAGCATCAACAAATACCATGCCAGCAACTAAATCAGGATATTCGCTGGCAAAATAACGAATGTTATAGCCACCAAAAGAATGGCCTACAAGAATGTAGGGACCTTGAACATTCGCTTCTGATAATAAGACATGTAGTTCTCTGCTGATGCGTGCTGTTGTTCTCGGTTTTGGCCCGGCATCGCTCCAGCCATAACCGGCTCGATCATAACTACATACTCTGAATTCATTTGATAACTTATTTTGTACTCTAGACCACTCCAATGAAAAGCCGCCGATACCGGAATCAATAACAATTGTTGGTGAGCCTTCGCCAACACAGTGAATATGTAAGCGGTGTGAGCCGATATTAATAAGCTCACCGGGATAAGGTTTTTCATTAGTCTGAAAAGTTGACGGGCTTGCCGCTTCAACTTTGATCGAAAGAGAAAGGACAGTGATAAAGAGCAAAAGGAAAGCTAGTCTGAAGTAACTAACATTTAGCTTTTGTACTTTACATTTATTCATATCCGTTCTTCTATTGTGTTTAAGTCAGGAGGCCTTAATCAGACCTCCTGATAGAGGAGGTTGTAAATATTTAGCGGCTTTTTCTGTTATAGCTTGACGATTTGTCACAAATCATCCGTTTCTTCTATAAAGATTTAGTCGCCAATTTGTCATTACAATTATCTCATTGCATGCGTTATGCCAAGTGAAAATAGACGTTAGTTTCTAATATAATCAATAAGATAGTGAAAAAAAGGTTTTGGGCTTTTGTTTCTTTATAACCAAAAAGATCAAAAGTTGGGCGCTGAAATATAAATTTGGTGCAATTTAGTGATGAAACTGTAATCTCAAGCTTTATACGATATTGCCCATTCTTTATATTACAATGAATGATTTATATCTCAGTCAATAAGGCGTGATCGCATTAAGAAACATAATTATGGGTCAATGATGAACGTTTTATTGCACCAAGTGTCAACATTAGTTGCTACAATATGTGCCAAAGATGAATACAATTTAACTATAAATAGAAGATAGCTTATGATAAATCAATGCCTTACAAATTCGTCTCCGCTTACAGCGCGTATCAATAATTATCAAAATATTCTCAGGAAAATAATTTTTATTCCGGCACTGTTATTTCTCGTGGTCATCAACAGTCATGCTGATGTTAATGATATAGATGAACATGATGAGAGCTTGATGACACCAACTATCATCGGGTTGTTAGTTACTGCAAAAAAGGATTTAGAAGCGGGCCGTTTAACGGAGCCTGAGGGTAACAATGCCCTTGAAAAGGTAATACAAATATTTGAAGAAGACCCGGATCATCTTGGTGCTGCCAGTATACTATCTGATATTGTTAAAAGGCATACCAAGTCCATACAGGATGCACTCAACAACAAAGAATATGAGGTGGCAAAAAAATATCTTAAGGAGATCCGCAAGATTAACCCTAATGTGATAGCCGTCTCCAACGCAGAGAAATCTCTTGGAGGTCAGAGTGAGGTAGCAAACCAGAACAAAACTATTAATACAGAACAACACGCTCAAGCAGGTGAAATGATCAAGATTAATGGTGGCACCTTTCTCATGGGAACGCTGGCAGGAAGAAACGATGAAGGGCCACAACGCCTAGTTACGGTTCCTGGATTTGAAATAGCAAAATATGAAGTCACCGTAGGCCAGTTTAAAGAATTTGTTAAGGCCACTGACTATGTTACCGACGCAGAGCAGAATTTACTCAATGAAGGTTGTTATGGTGTTGTTGACGGAGTCGATTTTGGCTGGAAAAAAGAAATGAACTGGCGCAACCCCGGCTTTGATCAAACCGATAATCACCCTGTCGTCTGTGTTAGCTGGAATGATGCACAAGCCTATATCGCCTGGTTAAATAAGGAAACCGCCAGCAACTACAGCCTGGCTTCTGAAGCTAAATGGGAATATGCAGCACGAGCCGGTAGTCCAACAAATTATCATTTTGGAGATGAACAAGCAGAGCTATGCAAATACGCCAACTTATACGATGAAGTAGCACAGACTATTAATAAATATGGTTGGAGGCATGCGAAATGTAATGATGGTGAAGCTAAAACAGCTAAAGTAGGTCAGTATAAAGCGAGTTCCTATGGTCTGCATGACATGCATGGCAATGTTTGGGAATGGGCCGGTGATTGTTGGAAATCAGGTTATGTTGGTGCGCCTAGTAATGGCGAAATGTATAAGAGCGATGAATGTAAACATCGTGTTGCCCGTGGTGGTTCTTGGTATAACATTCCTACAGGGGTTAGGTCAGCGAACCGTTATTGGTATAAATCCTCCTACCGTAGTTATAACCTGGGCTTTCGTTTATTAAGAGACACGAGCCTCATCATGTCACATGGAACAAGCTTACAAGCGAGCAATTGATAGTATTTGCTTAAAGCTTGAATCTTATCTGGGCTGATTAAGTAAGATAAAAAACTTCTGCTAGAACTCCGCACGCGGATCGCGTGCGGCATAGATTAAGGCTTTCCTTCCATACCATCAGCGCTTGCATATTGCCAGGTCTTATCTCTGGCGCTGATTGTTCACTAAAACTAAGGCATGGTTACATTAAGAAACATACTTATAGGTTAATACATGAAACAACATTCAATTCTATTATTAAGCTTGTCATTATTAACGATGTTAATGTCTTGCGATGCGAGAAAAACGCCGGATCAAGTGAGTGAACATTTCTGGTTAGGTATTAAAACGAAAAACATCGCTTTGGTAAAAAAATACAGTTTAAAGAGTTCGATTGATAAAGATGAAGATTTAAAACAGATAGGTGACGTCACGGAATATAGTTTTGGC
>JBMZNW010000048.1:219-10502 GCA_049619915.1 Gammaproteobacteria bacterium | reverse complement strand
GATAATGAAATACCACGGAACAAGTAATCGGTTGTATAAGCAATGTTTGCGCTAAAGTTATCTTTAGCCAAAGGGCCACCAGCTTCTTCAGCAGAAGCCGCAGGTGTCATTAGATAAAATGACAACGCCATTGCTATGCTAATAATTTTTTTCATTCGTTTTTCCTCTCTGATATATAAAGAATATAAAAATTTGCAAAAATCTAATTGCATGTTCCATACCATATATTTTTATCATAAATAATTCAATAATATAAGTAATATTTTAAATGTAAATTCTAATTTAACTTATGTATAACACTGTATTTTCGCATCAATTTAGTGCGCCTTTTGTTGTTTTGCTCTAAATTAGCTCAAAATTTTTAATCATTTACGCAACAATCGTCATTTATGCAACAGCGTGACTTTTAGCATATATGACAATTTATGAAACAAGTTTTATGATTTAGGACTACTGCAAACAAAGGAAAATTGATGTTAAAAGATAAAATTGAAGAAGTGCTGTCTGAGGTTTCAAATGCATTACCTAAAGATATGCAAAATTTTAAACGGGAAATTGAAAGTAACTTACGTGCCACGTTAAATGCTTCTTTTTCCAAAATGGACTTGGTAACACGAGAAGAATTTGATATTCAAACAGCGTTACTTCAACGTACACGAACTCAACTTGATGGGCTGCAAAAAAAATTAGCCGAACTAGAAGAACAAGCTACCGAAACCGAATCAGCAGAATAATCCTAAAGTTTGTCGCTAATCTTTTGCAATACTCTTTATATAATTTCGCCAATTACCAAAGCTTGTAATATCTTCTGCATCATCAATTGCAAAAGCTTCACAAATAAAACTGTTAACCTCGCTTCCATCGTCTAACTCAGCTTTACCAATGCCTAATGGATGTGGAATACCTAACATAAACGAACCAAAATTTTCCAACGGCATACGCCAAACTTCAACATCAATAGCAACACCATTTCCGTTAACTTTGATTAAACCAGGCCTATAAGGAGGACCGCCTGCTAAAGCATATAAACGATAAGTGTCTGCTGTTTTGCAGACTTTAATTAATGCTCCGCCTCTTTCTGTTAATTGATGATTCAATGGCATTCCTGATAAATGAGCACCGCAAACAGCAATATCTATTGTTGTTTGTTCTTTATTTTTATCGTTTTCTTTTGCAACCCAAGAAAATTCCGTTGCACCCATTTTATGCTGTTTATAAAGCATCAACGCTTTAGCCTGCTTTAATAAAAACTCATCTTTAAATGCGTCTGTAAATAGAGTCACGCCAAAAGGTAAACTATCTTGTTTAAAACCTGCCGGTATAGCTAACGCAGAAAAATCGAGAAGGTTCATAAAGTTCGTGTAATAACCCAGATTAGAATTTGTTTGTATCGGATCATCATTCACTTCATCAATACGGTAATGCCTCCCTGTTGTTGGCGTTAAAATAAGATCAAGCTGTTCTAAAACATTGTCTGCTTGTCTTTTATATTCCTGTAATTGATAAAAGCTCTTAAACGCATCGACTGAATTAACGTTTTTCGCTGGCGCGATAATTTCTTTTGTAACAGGAAAAAGTGCATCGGCATTATTTTCAATAAACTCTTCAATAGCAGCATAGCGCTCTGCCACCCAAGGACCTTGATAAAGTAAGTTTGCCGCTTCAATAAAAGGTGAAAAATCAATTTGAACAACTTCGTATTTATCTGAAGAAATAGACTGAATGAATTCATTAAACAAAGTTTCATATTCTGCATCATTGAAAAAATTTAATTGTTGAGATTCAGGCACACCAATTTTTATTTTTTTATTTTCAACAATGGCATTAGTAGAAACAGAAGTTTGCTTCCTTGCATAACTATCATTTGCATCATACTTATCTAACACATCAAAAACTGTTTCTGCATCGTCCAGGTTTAATGCAAACACGCTTACACAATCGAGGCTACGACAAGCAGGTACAACACCTGATGTACTAAACCGACCTTTCGTCGGTTTCAATCCTATTAAGTTATTAAACGCAGCAGGCACACGACCTGAACCGGCGGTATCGGTACCGAGAGAAAAACTAACTTGCCCTAAAGCAACTGAAACAGAAGAACCTGAGCTGGAACCACCTGAAATATAGTCAGGATTAAATGCATTCTTAACAGCACCATAAGGCGAACGTGTGCCAACCAGTCCCGTGGCAAATTGATCAAGATTCGTCTTACCAATGGGAATAGCGCCCGCATCAATTAAACATTGCACAACAAAGGCTGACTCTTCAGGCACATAACTATATTCAGGGCATGCTGCCGTTGTAGGAATACCTGCAAGATCAATATTATCTTTTATTGCAAATGGAATTCCGTATAAAGGCAATTCATCTATTTCTTTATCTTCTAGTCTTGATAAATAAGGCGCTAACTCTTCATCACTTAAAATATGTATCCAGATATTATGATCCTGGTATTTTTCTATACTGGTTTTAATATCAGACAATAATGTTTTTGGTGTTAATGAACCGTCTTTATAACGCTGCTGAAGTTCTTCTATTGATAATGAATAATTGTTTTCAGTCATTTTAAGCTTCTTCATTTAGTTAATTCACCGGATTCGATCCATCGCTGGCGTTCTGCATTAAAGGCGTTTTTCTGTTTATGCTTAAACTGATCAATATCCGCTTTATTGTTTTGCAAGAATTGTTTGTATTCAGCAAAGTCAAATTGTGTTTCTTCTATATTGATATTGTAATCACCGTTCGGAAAATCATTTCGTATTTGTATCAATTCTTCTTCGCTTACAGGAAAGAAACGAATTTGATCAAAGAAGCGCAATAACCAAGGCTTATCACCATGAAAATCAATCTGATTATTTCCTCTGTTCCACATTTGCAATGTGCGACCAACAAACTGATAACCGCCCGGCCCTTCCATACCATAAATACACATATAAGCACCGCCAATACCAACCGCATTTTCAGGTGTCCATGTCCGCGCCGGATTATATTTGGTTGTCACTAAACGATGCCTTGGATCTAATGGTGTTGCCACAGGCGCACCTAAGTAAACATCACCCAAACCCATCACCAGATAACTCGCATCAAACACGGTTTTCTTCACATCATCAATACTGTCTAGTCCGTTTATCCTTCTAATAAATTCAAGATTACTTGGGCACCAGGGTGCATCATCTCTGACCGACTGCATATAAATATCAATCGCTTTTTGCGTTGAAGGATCGTTCCAACTTAATGGCAAATGAACAATACGTGCAGGTACATTTGCATTATCAATATTTTCCAGTTCTTTTTCAGCGTTCGCTAAAATATCAATTAATTGATTTGAATTAATAATCTGATTATTAAAATGAATTTGTAATGAACGAATACCTGGCGTTAGATCAACAATGCCTTCTTTAATATTTTCTTTAACCCACTCCATTAACAGGTGTGCTTTTAAGCGCAATTCTAAATCAAGCGTCATCTCACCGTATTCAACTAGAACATTATCTTCACCAGAAAAACGATAAACGACATCAGCTTTGCCATCTGCATTTTTAATATGATGCCGAACTGCATCTTTCGGTTCGACAGCTTTGATATCAATAGTTGAAGATAAACTTAGTGTTTCTATTTCTTCTAATTGTTTTCGTTCGAGTTCATTCGCTTGTTCAAGACTAATAGGAACAAAGCGTACTTTATCACCGGGTTTTAATTGACCGGTCTTCCATAAATCCGCATTAATGATCGTCGCAGGACAAACAAAGCCACCCAGGCTTGGTCCATCGGGTCCGAGAATTACCGGCATATCACCGGTAAAATCAATCGTACCTATGGCATAAGGATTATCATGCAAATTCGAAGGATGCAGTCCGGCTTCGCCACCATCATTTCTGGCCCAATTTGGTTTTGGTCCAATTAAACGGACGCCAGTACGACTGGAGTTATAATGAATCTCCCAATCCGTCTTGAAAAAGGTATCAATATCTTCTTTGGTAAAAAAATCCGGTGCGCCTTGCGGACCGTATAAAACATGAATAGTCCAGTCGTTTCGATATAAAGGCACTAAACTGTGATCGATATATTCACAAGGACTGAATTTAACTTCTTCATTTATAAATAACTGATCACCTTTCTCAAGTGCTCGCCCTTGATGACCGCCAAACTTACCTAAAGTAAAGGTTGATTGACTATCAAGATAAGGTTCAATGTTTAATCCTTCTTTAAAACAAAGATAGCATCGCATACCAACAATAATCGATTCGATCTTTAAAACACTTCCTGCTTTAACTTGTACAGCATTCCATTGCGGCATCGGTACGTTATTAATTAACATTTTTACCGGCGCACCTGTTAAACAAATTACTGCATCGGTATGGAACTTTAATTCCGGCCCAACTAAGGTAATCTCAAGTCCTACAGCCGATGGTTCATTACCTAGTATTTGATTGGCAAAACGAAACGCCAGACTATCCATTGGCCCCGATGGCGGCACACCAACATCCCAGTAGCCAACGCGCCCGGGATAATCCTGAATAGTCGTTTGAATACCGGGTTTAATTACTTCTATTGAATTCATAAGCTTTATCTTTAATTCCAAATAATGACTTCAACTGGCGTTGGGTTATACGCATTACACGGGTTATTCAGTTGCGGGCAATTAGAAATTAAAACAATCACATCCATTTTTGCTTGTAACTCGACATACTTACCTGCATCAGAAATACCATCAGCGAAGGTCAATCCGCCTTCAGCGGTGACAGGTACATTCATGAAGAAATTTATATTGTGCGTGATATCTCGTTTGGTCATCTCAAACTCAGGATGTTCTGCAACAGCCAACATCCAGCTGTCACGACAAGCATGCATGCATTTCTTTTCCAATGCATAACGTACAGTATTTGATTCCGTTGCGCATGCACCGCCTAATGTGTCATGTCGACCACAAGTATCCGCTGTAATTTCCAATAACTCATTACCTTCATTGGATAGCAACTTAGTGCCAGCCGTTAAATAAACATTGCCTTGTTCTCTTATCGTATCCATCGCCGAGTAACGTTCTGCTGGATCATTGGCGCTATAAAAAAGTGTATCGGCTGCCTGATTACCTTCTATATCAAGTATGCGTATTGTTTGTCCTTGTTTAACAACCTGCATCCAGTAATCGCCAGCATCAACGACTTCTCGATAGCTTGCATCGCCTGCATTCAGAGTACTTTCTTTAATCATGATTGTTCTCCTTGCAAATGATAGATCGCATTGTTTTGAAAACCGCGTTGATTTTCCGGGCGCGAGTTCATACAAAGATCGTCTTCTTTTACTGAATCAGCTTTACGGATTTGATAGGTCAAACCCTTCTTCGGATATTCAGCGGCATCATTCATTGGATGTGGACAAGTATGCAAAACAACCAATGTCTCCATCTCAAAGCGCAGGTCGACGTAATCACCTGCCTTGCTGTTTTCAGCATCGAACTTCATATTACCTTCATCATCAGTATAAACACGACTAAACCAATTAATATTGGCTGCCATATCGCGTTTACCTAAACCATACTTTGCTAGTTCAACTAGAAAACTATGTTCACCACTAAGCGTCCAGTCATTACGATGGCCTTGATAACTTTTTATATCCCATTTTTTTTTCATATTGGCATCAGTTAAATTACCGCCAACCGAATCATGCCAGCCCACCGTATCATCAATAATGGAACAAAAGATGCGACCCATATCAGAATAGAGACAATGCCCTTTGGTCAGCTTAAATGTATGTTGACACTTTAATGTATCGGGTGCGTTATAACGTTCGAGTTTATCGGCCGGGTTATAAAACAACATACCCACATTGGCGCCACCTTCTTTATCAATCAAACGTAACGTTGTTCTTTTACGCATTAAAAATGACCAATGCGCACCGCCCGGGATATGATCTTCATACATCATGTCGTTATCAGGAAATATCTCAGCCATGATCAATTACTCCTATTTCAAGTAATAATGAAATAAATCTTGCTTGGGGAATATTTTTGCTTTTGTTAGACATACACTTCTCTCCAGTTTAATTACACAATTAACGTTATTAAGTTACTTAAAACTCAATATGTTTTTCTCCCGGGCTTTTCCCCCGCCGTGTAACCTTCAAGAAGGTCGATGACTCTCGGACCAGTCGCTTGAATAAGCCGGAACCCTAGTCATCCATTTTGTCGAACTATATCAATTATAAATTTCTATGTTAATCAATGAATCTCCAATTCGTGAAATTGCGTCTTTATTTCATTGCCAATCCATTGATTGATCTCGTCTAAATCGACCAATGCTCGGCCTTCATCCAGATCACGGTATTCATAACCATCAGGCCCAGATTCAGGCGTTAATGTTGTCAGCTGTTTTTCCCTTTCGTTTTGCGCGAGCCATATCCATTGCCACCACTTTTGATGTCTTTGCAGATCATACTGATAAATACGACTACGTGGGTCTGGCACCTGCGGCCCCTGGTCATAACCGACACGACCATGTATGTGCCAGGCATTCGGTAATAATGCTTTAATAATCTCCTCTTCCGTCTCTTGCATTCCTTCACACACAACAGACCAGTGACTGAAATCACAGGTTAGTTTTATCTCAGGTATTTTCTTTACAATGCGTTCTGTTACCCAAGGGTTAAAAAATATTCTGCCCCGATGTGTCTCAAAACTTATCTGCATATTATTTTTTTCTACTACATCGATTGCCAAGGTTAAAAATTTAATCGAATCTGATTCAGACCAGGCATCACAACCACCAAGGCAAGTAATAAAATCCGGTTTAAGTATCTTTAAAAATTCAAGCCTCTCTTCCAGATAATACAAATGCTCCTGTACGGATAATCTTCTATTCGGAACATAAGTCCCGGTTGTCGCCACTTCAGCGATATAGTGCAAGTCATTTTGCCTAAGCAACTCAGAAAACTGTTCAGCTTGTTCAATAGTCTCAGGAACTGGGCCTTCAATACCGTCATAACCTTGTTTAATTGCATGCTCTATGGCATCGACATAGGAACCGTCAAAACCCCACAATGTTTTGAATAATTTAAGTTCCACGTTCTAGACCCCAACCAGAAATGAGACACCTGCGGCACCTTCATTAATACCTTCAGGTACATCATCCATTCCTTTAACACGACTGATACGGTATTTATGAAAGTCAGACAATTGTTGTTTTAGTGACACTTCCGGCGCTGTTTTTTCTTCATAGTGATTACCGTGAAGCAACGGCAACCGATACCAAGGTTCAGCGGGACGATGATGATGAACATTGTGATAACAAAAGTTTAATACCAATAAATTTAACCAGGGGTGTTTTTCTGATAATAAATTACTCCAGGTATGAGCTTCTTCATAATCACGCTCAAACTCAGGATAAACTTTCTCTTCATCCAGATTAAGACGCACATGGTAGATATGTTGAAACGCATCCATAAAACCTAATACTCGGATGAAAATCAAATAGGAAAAACTGTATATCAGTACTATTTTCCAGCTCCAAAGTGCCAATATTAAAAAAAACAAAAATCGTAAAGCAATAATCTTCAATACTCTTTTTCGCTGATGTTGACGCGATGGAACAATAAACGGCGCAAGAATACTCAACGCATGCGTTAATATTTCTACTGCCGGGATATAACACCATTCCAGTGCTTCAACGATCCGACATAATAACGGATGCTTTTGCAGCAAGGATTGATGATCAATCGCAAGCGAATCAATTCGATTGGCATGATGCCGCATATGTTTTTTCTTTAAACAATCATATTCAGAATAACAAGCGCCAGTAATCCAGGATAATAATATGGCTAGGGAGATATTCTTGTTGTTATCACTTAATAAGGTTTTGTGTATGCATTCATGCAATAAATACCCAGCAATGATCATGCTATGAGATAACAATAATAATGCTAAAAGATTGAATAAAAAATTACTCTGCGCAGCCCAATAGAAAGACAAGGGATAACCGAGAAACACATAGATAAAAGCACATGAGTTTGGAACTACACCATCACGATATTTGAATATTTGCATAACATCATCTCGCTTATGGGTCGTCCCAATAAAAAAATTTAACATTAAGAGTCGTCTCTCAATGTATTGATATGCATTAACACGCATTTATATACATTTATACTGTTCTAAAACAGATGGCTGTAACGCTCAATCTCCCAAGCACTAATGCTTTGATGATACTCTTCCCACTCTTCTGTCTTATAAAGTATAAACTCGTCCTTTAATTCTTTACCCAACGTTGCTTCAATCAAAGGATCATCAGCAAAGGCTTGTACTGCTTCTGCCAAAGTCTGCGGTAAGAATTCAATACCACGTTGCAGACGTTCTTCATCTGTCAGTTCATATAAATTATCTTCTTGCGGATTACCTGGATCGATTTTTTCTCGTATCCCTTCCAGACCTGCTGCTAATGCCAGCGTCGCGGCCAGATAAGGATTAACTGATCCATCAGCATTGCGTGATTCACAACGTCCACCACCCATAGGCACCCGAACAGAATTAGTCCGGTTATTGGAACCATAGGAATTAAAAACTGGCGCCCAACTGAAATAACTCATTGCTCCCTGGCGAACCAAACGTTTATAACTGTTTACCGTCGGCGCAAAAGCCGCGCATAGGGCCCGACCGTGTTTCAGTATCCCGCCGATAAAATAATAACCTGTTTCTGTTAAACCCAGACCGCGCGGATCATCATTTGGATCACAGGCAAATACATTGTTATTTGATTCAAGGTCAAACAAAGACATATTAAAGTGCGCACCATTACCAGTCTTGTCCTTGTAAGGCTTCGGCATAAACGTCGCAATTAAATCTTCTTCCATTGCAAAACGTTTTGCTAATTCTCGAAAGAAGATAAATCGATCACACATTGTTAAGGCATCGGCATAACTAAAGTCAAATTCAAATTGACCATTAGCATCTTCATGGTCAAAAGAATAAAGATCCCAACCCAGTTCATTGATCGTATTGGCCATACGATCCAACCAATTGAAGTTATCGAGAAAACCTCGAACGTCATAACAAGGTTTGGTTAATTTATCGTCGGCATGCGGAACCGATAAACTACCATCATCGTTTTTCTTTAATAAAAATACTTCGCATTCAATCCCAAGATTAAAACCAAAACCTAATTCGGCTGCCGCCTGCATTTGCTGTTTCAAGGCAACGCGTGTATTCAATTGATACGGTTCACCTTTAAAGCTATTGTCTGCTGGCATCCAGGCCAACTTTGGTTCCCAAGGACATTGAATAATATGATTCAAATCTGGTACTGATGCGATCTCGTCATCATTCGGCGCTTGCCCCAAGCCATCTAAGGCATAACCAGTATAAAGTTCAGAACCATGCGCCATATGCAGAAGGTGATCAATCGGTACAACTTTACCTTTTGGCACACCATGAATATCGACATAGGCACCAATACAATAACGAATCCCTTTATCTTTTAATTCCTGCTGAATACGTTTTATTTCTTCATCGGATTTTTCGTCTTTATAAAATGCAGTTTTGCTATCCACAATCATCACCTTAATTAAAATAAGAATATGGAAGTGGCGGTTGTTCCTGCAAACCGTTCTGGATTAATTCAGACAAATCTTCAACCATCCATTGAAAAGCTTGCTCACCTTTTTCTTTGCTTGCCAAAGATGGTTTACCCGTCACACCATTTTTACTGGTACGGTTAACCGGATGAGCAAAAACCAAACCATCGGTACGATCTGGATCATCGGCATCATTAATACGGTCATTGATCACCATTTCAGGAGCAACCGACAACATCAATGATGTTTCAGCATCATTGGCATGCCAATCATCAGCATCAGCAAAATGAAATTCTTTTACGCGTTCACTAATACTGGCTGAGTTAATTACAGTCACCATTAGGTCATCATATTCAGCACGCAACATCTCCAAAGCACAACGCAAAGGTGCTGCATTGGTCACATGAGTATTAATAATAAATAATTTTCTTACACCGCTATAGTAAGCCCAGTCGCCCATCTGTTTGATCAAATCGATCAATGTTGTGGGTTGTATTGCTATTGTTCCCGGCCAGCGTTGACTATGACCAATCGAACAACCATAAGGCATAGTCGGCATCATCATTACACCAGTTTCCTTTGATACGGCTTTACAAAGTTTGTCTGCTAATACTGCATCCATACCACAACCCATATGGGGGCCATGTTGCTCAGTCGCACCAATCGGTAATATCGCAGCTGGAATTTGTTTTAGTGTCTCTGCGACATCCGGCCAGGGCATT
>JBMZNW010000048.1:0-209 GCA_049619915.1 Gammaproteobacteria bacterium | reverse complement strand
CGCCAAACGAATCATATTAAGCTTGTCTTCTTCATCATCAGTAGAAGGTGGATGAATCAATTCATCAATACGTTTACGCGTTGCCAAAAACTCAGGCGAGATAAATTGTTCTGGATCACGCGGCCGTGGTACAGGCACTTCGATAATTTCTTCGACTTCACCCGGATGAGATTTTAAAACTAGAATTCGATCAGCAAGATAAATCGCTT
>JBMZNW010000047.1:0-10551 GCA_049619915.1 Gammaproteobacteria bacterium | reverse complement strand
TTGAGACTATGCAGATAAAACGCAAGTTCCATTTTTCTGGAGAATTAATTAAATCAACTAACTTTGCTCTTGATGAGCAAGGTGTAATTTCAAATGATTTTTTTGGTAAGAAATATATTGAGTTTATTGAACAAAATACAAGCGATGATGAGTGGTTAAAAGAAAAAATTAGGAATGGTTATGACCTTATGAGTGGTCAAGGATTAGAAGGAGAATTAAATGCTTTCTTGTTTGGTGAAGCTTCGCCAGTGCAAGCAACAATTCGAAAATCAGATAGTTTATTATTTGATTATACAAAGGAAGTTGAAAATGCAAAATTAGAGTTTAATAAGATTCTTAGTGAACTTGATGGTATTGAAGAAATAAAAAAAGTTGAAATTCCTGCGGATAAGAAAGGAAAGTTTGAGATAGGGGGTGTTCGTTATGTTACTACCTCAAATGATGATTATGATATTAGGCCGTTTGGAAAAAAGCCTGGTTATACTCTAGCTATTATTGGCATTTTACCTACACAAGCTATTGCTATAGATGAGATTAAGGTAAATATTGCTACAACTAATACTGGTTACGATTTATTACCAGAAGATGAGTATGCTCGTAAGATTAATTGGCCAAAGTTGGGAGAAGATGGGTATACGGTAAAGTTCGATATTAACTTAAGTCTACCAAACGAAAAGGATCAGGTGCTAAATGAGGTTTCAGGTGAATTATCTTATATGGCAAGTGATGAAATTAAAGAAATAGATTTTGGGTTTAATAGTTTAGAAAAAGGAGAAAAAGGGAAATTATATAGCGCTACCGTTTTGGAAGTGGAAGAAGATAAAGAAATATCTATAAAATTTAACTTAAATAAGAATCAAGTTAAATCTATTAAACTTTTAGATAAATTTAATAATGAGATAAAGACCACTCTTGCATATTCTTGGAGCGGGAATAAAACAACATATATTTTTTCAAGTAAAAATACTTCCATTCCTGATGATGCTAAAGTGATTGCGGAAATATTTACTAATGTAAAAAGGTATGAAATACCGTTTAAATTATTAAATATGTCTTTGCTTGGGAATCCGTTGTAATGCTAATAATTTATTTAATTTAAATATTACTTAAGTTATTTTCATTTAAATTCAGATCAAGCTGATCTTGTTTTTTCTCAGCTGTTTCTTTATCAAAACCACTTAATGATAAGCCGATTAATCTAACAGGTGATTTGCCTGCTTCAGTTTTGGCTAATAATTTGGGTAATGATTTTTTTATTGATTCCAAGTTAAAATTTTCATCACTGCTATAAGCGCGCGTTACTTGTTTAAAGTTTGCGTATTTAACTTTCAAAGTTAATGTTCGCGCTTTTAAATTTTGATTGTCCAGACTATTAATAACGTGCTCGGCTAATGGTTCCAGTTTATTTAACAACTCATCAATAGAGTGAATATCATTAGCAAATGTTGTTTCCTTACCTAATGACTTTCTGATTCGCTTGCTTCGAACTGGACGATGATCAATTGCACGCGCAATGTTGTAGTAATAGTTTCCTGTTTTTCCAAACTTCTTTATTAATTCTTCGAGAGGCCATGTGCGTAAGTCTTTACCGTTATTGATGCCTGCTTTTTTCATTTTTTTCTCAGTGGCAGGGCCGATACCATAGAATTTTCCTATAGGCAGACTGGCAATAAAACCTTCTCCTTGTTCTGGTTTAATCACATATAAACCATCTGGCTTGTCCATGTCTGATGCAATTTTTGCGAGAAATTTATTATAAGAAACACCGGCAGAAGCAATCAGGTTGGTTTCTTTTAATATCTCTCGTTTTATTGCTTTAGCTATTAATGTTGCCGAACCGTTATATTCAGCGGTATAGGTAACATCCAGATAAGCTTCGTCTAGAGATAAAGGTTCTACTTCAGAAGCGTATTTCCAGAAGATTTCTCGTATTTGACTTGAGACTTCTCTATAAGCTTCGAAGCGAGGTCGAACAAAAATAGCGGAAGGACATAAACGGTAAGCTTGTGAGCAGGGCATGGCTGAATGTATGCCAAATTTTCGTGCTTCATAGCTACACGCCGCAACAACACCGCGACTATTGGGTTTGCCGCCGACAATTAAAGGTTTGTTTCTGTATTCTAAGTTGTCACGTTGTTCGACCGATGCATAAAATGCATCCATATCAATATGAATAATCTTTCGTTGTACTGACATTAGTTATATTGGCATTAATTTTACTGGCATTAATTTTACTGGCATTAAATTATTAACTTAATTGTTTACCAAGATAGAGTCCAAAAATAAAAATAACCGGACTTTGCATGACAAGCACAATGCCTTTAAAGACAAGTTCATGAAACCCTTCGCGGTGATAAAGTTTATCAAGATAACCACCAAGGCTAACAGAGAGATGAGCTGCTAACTTATGCGTAATAAACGAAATGACAAAAATAAGAAAAAGTGTTTTGCCATCTGGAAATAAAGAATATGTTTCTATATTCATGCTATGACATAGCCAGCTAAAAATAATCATCGAAGCCAGAATGCCTTGTAGAGGAATAATTAATTCTTCCCATTTTCCTATAATCGGAATTAATGGAAAGAAAAAAGTCAGCAAGAAAATAATATTCAATAAAAAGTTTGAACGTTTGTCATTGAGAGAAAGTAACTCAGAAATTGACGGTGCTTCTGCTATACCAAAATTAATCGGGAAAACGAGCAAGATAAAAATCAGTATCAGCACAGTTTTAATGAAAGGCAGTCCAATTTTATCCCAACAATAGTTCAGAATAGGGTGATTAGATTTAATATGAACAAATGCAAATAGGAAAATTGCTACGATGACGCTAATAAAATAGACAAATAAAGCAAAGACAGTTTGTTGATGAAATAATATCTGGCTTAATGTCATAGTGGAGTGATTCAGTCTGAATTATTCAGCTCATTATAAAAGGGAAAAAATCAAATTGGCAGTGAATATCCTGTCAATGCTATATTTCCAATGCTATATTTCTTCCCCACAAAATTTTTAGATTAATTAATAAGGGTTTTTCATGAGTGTATTAATTTGCGGTTCTATGGCCTACGACCACATTATGGTTTTTCCTGATCAGTTTAAAAATCATATTCTTCCAGAAAAAGTGCATATGCTAAATGTCTCTTTTCTGGTGCCTGACATGCGTCGTGAGTTTGGTGGCTGTGCCGGAAATATCGCTTATGGTTTAAATTTACTTGATAGTAATTTGCCGCAAATTATGGCGACAGTCGGTAAAGACTTTACACCTTATGCTGATTGGTTGACTAAGCATGGTATTAGTCAAAAACATATTACTGTGCTTGATGATGCTTTTACCGGACAAGCTTTTATTACCACCGACTTGGATGATAATCAGATAACCGCATTTCATCCCGGCGCAATGAATGAATCACATCAAAATAAAGTTAGCGATGCTGATGGGTGTCAGATAGGTATTATTTCTCCTGATGGTCGTGATGGTATGTTGCAACATGCAAAACAATTTGCTGATGCCAATATTCCCTTTATTTTCGATCCAGGTCAGGGCATGCCAATGTTCGATGGTGATGATTTAAAGAAATTTATCGAACAAGCAAGCTGGGTTACGGTAAACGATTATGAGTGGGAAATGATGCAGGATAAAACCGGTTTATCTCCAGATGAAGTAACCGAACAAGTAGAGGCCTTAATCATTACACGCGGTGGCGAAGGTTCTCATATTTATGTGAAAGATAAACATTTTGAAATTCCTTGTGTTAAGCCGTCAGCGGTTAATGACCCCACCGGTTGTGGCGATGCTTATCGTGCTGGTTTGTTATATGGCCTGATTAATGAACTTGATTGGGAAACGACAGGACGAATTGCGTCTTTGATGGGCTCAATAAAGATTGAACAACATGGTACACAAAATCACCAGTTTACCCTTGATGAATTTAAAGCTCGTTTTAAAGATGCTTATGGGAGTGATTTATAAAGGATAGGAACTTTTTCTGTCATCGAATGCGGCTTTTGCCGCATTCAGAGTCAACAGCAAGATGGCAATAAGCCTGTTGAAAAAGCAAAACAACGTAGACAAAGACTCATTCCAGACTAATATTGACTAGATGATCACTATTGATACTGAGAAATATTAACGCTATTTACTTCAGCTTTGTTCTTTTGTAAGTCCACAATTCGACGGTGGTTCTCCAAAGCGATCGGAATCTGGAACTTCAAAGCCTCTAGAGTTACTGGTTTATTCAGGTAGCCAAAAGGGCGAGACTCGATAGCACGACAAAGTATTTCATCATCAACAAACGATGTGATAAAAATAACCGGGATATTATGCTGGTCTAAAATTTCTGATGCTGCATCGATTCCGTCTCTTTCTTTTTCATTGAGATTAATATCCATCAAGATTAAATCAGGCTCAAATTTATCTGCGCATAGAATTGCTTGATCATAATTTCCGCAATCTACAACAACTGAGTATTTCAACTCTTCCAAATAAAGACGTATAACCTGTCGAGTAGTCGCATCATCGTCGACAACCATAATGCGTGCTGATTCATGTTTCATATAGATAATATTGTTCATTTTTTATATTCCCTCATAAATGATTCTCATTTAAAGAAATTGATATCGAAGATTGACCCGTAGGTCTTCAGACTGTTTGTTCACCTTCTCAATGACTGAATCGACGCCAAAGAACCTTTGGCGAGTTCAGTTTGGATTAGAAAATTGAGAGGAAAATACACTTTTTAATCCTTTCTTCATTCTTAAATTTCTCCTTATGTACTTTTATAACCGTCAACAATAAATCACGTTACCTGATTGATTTCAAAATGTTTTTACGATTGATTTTTTTCCATTTTTTTTTAAGTTTTTCTTATCAAATTTATTTAAAAAAAATGAAAAATGGAATTTTTTCCATTAGATTAAAAAGCCTTTCCTATATTTAAATCAAAGACTTGCCTGCATAGGTGTTTTTTTTCTAATACCCTTGTCATACCCGGTGGATTTTTTTCCATCGGGATTCAATTAACTTTACGAGGTAATAGGAAATGAACATAAGTAAATACATTGCGAAAACACACTCTATTTTTTGTATTAGTGGGATGTTTGCCGGAGATTGGATGTGGCATAACACTCGTCCAAAGTTTCAAGACTGCAATTTATATTTGATGAAACCGCCGCTCTGTAGTATTTCTGAGAATATTGAAGGGCTGACTAAAGCAATTTGTAGCGAAGTGAGAAATATACCTGATCAAATCACGCTCGTGGGTAATTCTCTCGGCGCCTATATTGCTTTGGATGTCGCGAGTAAAATCCCTGACAAAATCGAAAATATAGTTATTTCTGGCTCTGCAGGTTTCGCCCCAGTCAATTTTTCACAAGATAAAGAGATGCCTATCTCTAATCGAAAAAGGTTAGGTGAACATATCGCCAGACTCATCTGCTTTGATGAATCAAAATTGACCGATTTTATGATTCAAAACATCATAAGCACGTTCAATGATCACTTTGTCACTATTCTTAGGTTAGCCGCTGAAAGCAATAGTGTAGACATCGAAGATGTACTTAATAAGATACAGTGTCCAATGCATGCCATATGGGGAGAAAATGACGTATTTACGCCATTTCATACCGTTTCTGACATGTTAAATAAATACAATATATCTTATGAAATTGTCCAAGATTGCGGACATTCTCCGATGTTTGAAAAACCGGATGAATTTGCGGATTTATTAAACAAAGAAATGAGCAATAAAGGGCTGTTTTCTAACTTTAAACAAGTCGCATAGTACTTGATAAAACCTCTCCTAGCTGATAAATACTAATTATTCAGCTAGGAGAGTACCACTGTATTTATGATCGAACATGTCTGGTTTTACGCATTAGTTCCACTGTTATCCGCTACATTTTGTTTAGTCTTACTTAAGAAGCTAATCGCGAATAAAGCCGAATATCCTTATATTATTTTATTTGCGAATTGGGCTGTGCTGGATCTGTTCTTAGCGTCCGGTTATTTAATCCTGTTAATTAACAATACTATATTCCGATACTCTGCTGATGCATATTTAATCAGCCTGTATTTCCTATTCACTAATCTACTGTTATTCGCTGTTAACTTATCGACGAAAAAGCTTACCCCTAAAATACAGCTGGCATTCTATATTGTTCCAGCAATACTAACGATATTTCATATTTGTGGCTTGATGATTGAAGACTTTAGAATCGAACACAATACTTTAATGCATAACGATGGCCCGCTCGCATTTATATTTGACTTCTATATCTTGTTCTCATCGATTGCGGTTTATCAAACATTTAAAAAACGTTCAAAGGATAAAACATTACCTCGATTATTACGTGCTAAAAACCTTTTGGCTCGGGTAGCCTTTTTCCCTTTAATCGCCATGTTCATCATCATTATTCTATTATCAATGACGCAATGGGCATTCCCAACAGTTCTGGTGATCCCTATTATTAGTGTGTATACGACACTGATTTATTACTATATCTCACGCGATCGCATTATCGATTTATCAATGGGTTTAGACTTTATCGTGAGCCGCAGTCGCGTAGCGATTAAATTATTAGAAATCGAGGCATCTAAAACAGGACTAAAAGATCATTATTCAGATGTAGAAAAAGTCTTCATCGAGGAAGCGCTTGAGAAAAATGATAACAACGTCAAGGCGGCAGCAAAAAGCTTAGGTTATGAATATACCACGATAAATAAGAAATTATCCAAACACAGTATAGATAAGTCTAGAGAAACCAATAAGTTAGTGCCAAGCAAAAACGAATAAGTTTAAATTGCTCACGGACATTTTCATTTCCGTTAAGCTTTCCTCACTTTATCTAAATTCAAAAATATACTATCTGATTAATTAGGTTCTATTGCTTTTTTTAGTAAAAATTAATAGAGAAATTAACGCCATATGTACGCGGCAAACCATATAGCTGTGTAACACCACCAAACCCGCCAAAATAATTCGACGTCGTGTATTCTTTGTCCGTAATATTGTGAATATACGCACCGACAGACCAATTATTGTCAGATGAAGTAATATCAAATCTAGCATTTAATAGCCCATAACTACCCGTAACCAATTCGCTACTGTTATTTAAATCCCGAAATGTTTTATGTCTAAATTGATAATCAATACTTGCACTGGCCAGGTAATGATGAATATCCCAATTATAAGTGGCCTTCGCATTTAAACTTATCTTTGGTGTATCAGGCAGTTCGTTATTAGTGAAGTCATTTCCATCTTCGCCAGGTGTAAACTCGGTAACCTCAGAATGCGTTAGCGCTATATCACTCTCAAATGTTAAACCCTGTATTGGTGTTAACCACGTAGATTGTAATTCCATCCCAATAATACGCGCATCACCTGCATTAATGATCCGGTTATCAGGTATCGTGCCTAAGCCTGTTGTGACAAACTGTGTTGATTCAGCTTGTATATTTTCATAGTCTGTATAAAAGATAGCGCCATTTAAACGTAATCCATAGTCAGACCAAGTGCTCTTAAAGCCGAGTTCGTGTGTCATGACCTTTTCTTCTGCAAAGGGTAGTAATGCACTTGCTGTAATTACTGGTGAACCATCCCAGCCACCACTTTTAAAACCACGGCTGGTATTAACATATAGCAGTGCATCGTTATTAAATTGCCAATCAATCCCTATACGCCAGCTTACGCCAGTATTATTGAGTTGGTCATCTGTTGATAAAGGTAGTTCTGGGAAGATATTTAAGCTCAGGTTGAACGGATCAGTATCAATTGTTCTGCTTTTGAACGTTCTGTGTTCATGTGAGATGCGCAGTCCTGTTATTAAACTTAGTTCAGGTGTGATTGCGTAATCAGTTTGCCCATAGACTCCAATTCCTGTCGACCGTCTATGGTAATCTAAATCTATTTCGGTTCTACCCACATCATGTGATACGGTTGTTTTGAAATGTTCAACGGAATCATGTGTGAATAATAATCCTGATTGCCATTTTAATTTATTCGATTCTGAAGAGATTAAAAACTCTTGTGATAAGGAATAAGCTTTGTCGTTAAAAAATTGTTCGATAGCGCGAAACGGCGAACCATCGTCCTGTACATAATTACGGTTAATTAATTCAATACCTGTTAATGCCGTAAATTGAACATTATTAAACTGAAAAACATTATTTAGGTAAGCACCGACATGATCTATAAATACATCAGGCTCCAGATTAGTAACGACATCATGTGGGTCGCTTGATGCATCACTAAACCCAGTTATATCTGCCCCGCGTAGTTTACGCTGCCAGATCTCGCTACGATCACGTAATACATGAACACTTAACGTTGAGTTGATTTGTTCGGATGGTTCCCATTTTATCGCGCCACGCGCTGCAACTTTTTCGGCACCACCCCAATCATCCATGGAAGCGATCTGATTATGTTGATGGCCTTCAGAATAATTGGCTAATACAGCGATACGACCAGACAGATTATCAGTTAAACTACCACCAATAACGGACTCAACACGGACATCATTAAACCGGCTATAGCTTAAATGAGTATAAGCTTCCTGTTGTTGGCTGGGTTTACGCGTGACAATATTGATTGCGCCTCCCGTCGTGTTTTTACCATAGAGTGTACCTTGTGGACCTTTCAATACTTCTATACGTTCAATATCAAACAACGGAAAGGACAAATAAGCAGGCGTCGCTTGATAAACACCATCATTATGTACGCCAACAGAAGGACTGATATTCGCATTAGCTGCGCGCAGTCCAACACCACGAATAGTGATTATTTGATTATGATCTCCTTCAGCAGAGCGAATATCAAGGCCAGGAATCGTATTGCTAATGGCGCGTAAATCATAAATACCTTCTTTCACCAGTTCGTCACCCAATAACGTTTGCGTACTAAGACCTAAATGTTGTGAATCTTCAATACGTTTCGTTGCGGTAACTATAATTGGGGCAAATTCGCTCTCTTCGGCGAAACTGCTTTTAATAGAAAAGGTAAAAGTTACGCAAGCTATTTGGTTAGCAAGCACAATTATTCTTATTATTTTTTGCATACTAATACTCTGGCGATATAAGTCTCTTTATGAAACTTAATGAATTTTTTATTAAAATTTCTTATATTTATAAGGATTTATATTAGCACTATTTTTGTTGTTTGCGCTTTTTACTCTTCTGATTTTGACAAGATAGGAATTTTCTTTCAGCGAATGTGCTCTTTAGCGCACTCAGAGATATAAACAGGGCGATAATAAGCTGCTTGAGATAAGTCTAATTACACATGATTTCTTGCCCTCCTTCGTCGATAAGAGAATTTTTTATGAGTTCAGCAATGTAGATTGGCTTAGGTCAGGATCGTTATCAGTTGAACATAGGGTTGCTGATCATTGGGGTACTTTGCAGGCACAAGCTGATCGGTTTGTATCTGCTAATGAAACTGATTTGACTACCTCGGTTTGGAGGTTATTAACCTCAAGAAGACATAGGAAATTATTTAACCGCTTTCATTTCCTGTCGTCGTTTATACAGAATAAATTCCGTATAACCATTAGCTTGTTTGCGACCTTTTAACACAAGATCAATCGCTGCCTGAAAAGATACACTGCTATTAAAACCTTTAGACATGGGTTCGTAATTTTTATCATCACGGTTTTGTCTATCAACAATAACGGCCATACGTTTCATTGCATCACGAACTTCATTTTTGCTAACGATGCCGTGATGTAACCAGTTAGCAATATGTTGACTGGAGATTCTTAATGTTGCGCAGTCTTCCATTAATGCAACATCATTAATGTCAGGCACTTTAGAGCAACCAACACCTTGGCCAACCCAACGCGAAACATAACCGAGTATCCCTTGTGCGTTGTTTTCCAGTTCATGGCGAATTTCTAATGGCGATAAATCTCGTTTTTTATCCATAACAGGAATATCGAGTATGTCATCAACAGGAACTCTCGCTGCTTCCATCAAGGCTAATTGTATACTTTTAACATTGAGCCGATGGTAATGGATAGCATGTAAAGTCGCGGCAACAGGTGAAGGAACCCATGATGTGTTTGCACCGGCTTTTAAATGCCCGACTTTGGTTTTCATCATGCTGTTCATTTCTTCTGGCATAGCCCACATACCTTTACCGATTTGAGCTCTACCCATTAAACCACAGTCCAGACCAACCTGAACGTTTGAATTTTCATAGGCTTTTAACCACTTTGCACCTTTTAATTCTGATTTAGGAATAATCGGTCCTGCTTCCATATTGGTATGAATATCATCACCGGTACGATCGAGAAAGCCGGTATTAATAAAAACAACACGTTCGCTAGCAGCGTTAATACAGGCTTTTAAATTAACAGAGGTACGACGTTCTTCATCCATAATGCCCATTTTTAAAGTATTCTTCGGAAGCTTGAGTGCTTCTTCAGCTTGTGCAAATAGTTCATTCGCTAAAGCGACTTCTTCAGGACCGTGCATTTTCGGTTTAACAATATAAACAGAACCGGTTCGCGAGTTTTTGATCTCGCCGGTCCCTTGCAGATCGTGGAGCGCGCAGAAG
>JBMZNW010000046.1:0-10565 GCA_049619915.1 Gammaproteobacteria bacterium | reverse complement strand
ATCAGCCAGACTGTTGTTGATGGCAAAACTTTACATCGAGTCCGCATAGGGCCAATAACAGATATTGATGTTTCAGATTCAATTATAAATAAACTTGAAGATCATGGTGTAACAGAACACCGTATTGTTACTAATTAAGGTTATTAAGAATAAAGAATGACAAAATTAAATAAATTATTTTTATTAATACTGTTTTTATTTTTAAACAGTGTAAATCTATATGCAGACATGATTGTGCCTGCTGCACCTAAAATTAAAGCTTCTTCCTATCTATTGATGGATTTTAGTAGCGGTGAGTTTTTGGTAGAAGAAAACAGTGAGGAAAAGCTGCCGCCTGCTAGTTTAACAAAAATAATGACTATCTATGTCGCTGCGACAGAGTTAAAGAACGGAAAAATTTCACTGGAAGACGACGTGCTTGTTAGTGAAAAAGCTTGGCGTACAGAAGGCTCAAGGATGTTTATTGAGGTAGGAAAGCAGGTTAAATTGGATGATCTAATACATGGTGTTGTTATCCAGTCTGGTAATGATGCCAGTGTTGCATTAGCTGAATATATTTCTGGCACGGAAGATGTGTTTGCCGATTTAATGAATAAGCATGCTGAACGTTTAGGTATGAAAAATACGAATTTTATGAATAGCACAGGGTTGCCTGACCTAACCATTACACGACAGCAAAAGACCTGGCTATTTTGGCTCGAGCAATGATCAAGGATTTTCCTGAGCAATATAAACTCTATAGCATGAAAGAGTTTACATACAATAATATTAAGCAACATAACAGGAACAAACTGCTTTGGCGTGATCGTAATGTTGATGGTATGAAAACAGGACATACAGAAGAAGCAGGATATTGTCTGGTAGCATCAGCATTAAAAGATGAAATGCGTTTGATTTCAGTTGTCATGGGAACAGATGGCGTTAATGCGCGTGCTAAAGCCAGCCAGGCTTTATTAAACTATGGTTACCGTTTTTATGAAACACATAAACTTTATAGTGCTGGTGAAATGATTACCGCTGCAAAGATTTGGAAAGCTGATGTTGAAAATTTAAACCTTGGTGCAGCGAAAGATATTTATGTCACCATTCCAAGAGGTCAATACGATAAACTTGAACCTGTTGTCGAGTTTGATAAAAAAATTATGGCGCCTGTATTAAAAGATGAGCAGAAAGGCGTGTTAAATGTAATGTTGGAAAATAAACAGATTGCTTCTGTTCCATTGATTGCACTGGAAACTGTTGCTGAAGGAAGTTTAGTTAATAAGTTGAAAGATGAAGTGCGACTTCTATTTGAATAATAATTATGACAACTGTTTATTTAAACGGGGAATACAAACCCCTGGCTGAAGCGTCTGTCAATGTTCTTGATCGTGGTTTTACTTTTGGTGATGGTGTTTATGAAGTAATTCCTGTTTTTAATAGAAAAGTATTTCGTTTTGAGGAACATCATCAAAGATTGGTTAATAGTTTGAAAGCGCTTTATATGGATGATCCATTGACTAAGGATGAATGGTATAACATCTGTAATAAGTTAATTGATACAGTTGAAGAAACTGACCAGTCTATTTATATACAAGTTACACGCGGTGTGACTGAGCGTGATCATGATATTTCTTTAGCAGATAAACCTACATTGTTTGCAATGGCTCGAGCTATTGTTAAGAAAGATTTGTCTTCTGGAATAAAAGCAATTACAAATGAAGATATCCGTTGGCAATATTGCGATATTAAAGCCATTACTTTATTACCCAGTGTTTTACTAAGACATAAGGCAAAAGAACAAGGCGCTAAAGAAGCGATTTTACATAGAAATGGAATCGTAACAGAAGGTGCAGCGAGTAATGTTTTTATTGTGAAAGATGAAATAGTTTATACACCGCCGAAGGATAATCATGTTTTACCGGGCATTACCCGTGAACTATTGGTGGAAATTCTTAGAGAAAACAGAATTGAATTATTAGAAGAACCGGTTGAATTGAATCAGTTGTTGAATGCTGATGAAGTCTGGATAAGCAGCTCAACTTGGGAAGTCGTACCTGTTATTGAGCTGGATAATAAACCTGTTGGTCAGGGCTGTGTTGGGCCAATGTGGGGTAAAATAAATAATCTATACCAGCAATACAAAGCGTCGCTATAATTCAGTATGGAAATATATAAAGCATTTACTATAGAAGCGGCACACCGCTTGCCGAACCTGCCTGACGATCATAAGTGTAGTCGTTTACATGGTCATTCGTTTCGAATTGAAGTGCATGTTTCAGGCGATGTTGATGAAGAAACAGGTTGGGTGATGGACTTTGCTGAAATCAGCGCTGCATTCAAACCGTTGTTTGAAAGACTGGATCATCATTATTTAAATGATATTCAAGGATTGGAAAATCCTACCAGTGAAAACTTAGCTAAATGGATATGGGATAAGTTAAAAGTTGAATTACCTTTGTTAAGCTCTGTTGTAGTACAAGAAACTTGTACTGCGGGTTGTATCTATAAAGGCTAGAGCATTCCTAAAAATGCACTTTTTCTGCTATTCAATGTGTGCCGTTCTTTATAAGTTATTCTAGGTAACGGCGTCAGTTCTGTGCTCATATAACTGCCATGGATGGTAGGAATGCAGTTTTTGCAGGAGCAAAAAACTGCCCTAATGTATTTCGGTATTCGGTAACTGTTCCCGACGTTACTCTACCTCCTGTATCCATGCAGTCGTCCGCGCAGAACTTCCTTGTACTCAGGAAAAAATCACTATTTTTAGAAATACTCTAATGTATTAACTAGTTTTTAATACCAACGCCTTTATTCAAAAGCGTTAAAGAAATAGTAAACAAAACAACAGTAAAGATAATCAAGATGATGAAAGCACTTGTAATATTGATATCTGATTCTCCTAACATACCGTAACGAAAAGCATTAACCATATATAAAATAGGATTAAAGCTGGAGACGGTTTGCCAAAAATCGGGCAATAAATTAATTGAATAAAATATACCACCTAAATAAATTAAAGGTGTCAGCACAAATGTCGGGATGATTGAAATATCATCAAATTTTTTCGCGAAAATAGCATTAATAAAACCAGCCAGAGAAAAAACAAGCGCGGTCATAAAGACAACGCCAATAGTTATAGGCAGGTTATGTATTTTTAATTCTGTAAAGAAAAGCGCAACAATAGTCACGACAGTGCCAACTAATAAACCTCGTGCAATACCACCTGTGACAAAACCACAAAGAATAATAATATTTGGAATCGGCGCAACGATCATTTCCTCGATATGTTTTTGGAATTTGGCACCAAAAAAAGAAGAGACGACATTGGCATAGGAATTATTTATGATCGACATCATGATGATGCCCGGTGCAATATAGTCGATATAATCAAAGCCGTTCATCGTTCCTATTCTGGGGCCGATTAAACTTCCAAAGATAACAAAATATAAAGTCATGCTAATAGCAGGCGGTACAATCGTTTGTACCCAAATACGGGTGAAGCGCGTTATCTCTTTTCTGACGATGGTATAAAAAGCAATAAATGTATTTTGATTCAACATTATATTATTTTGTTTTTTTATTATTTTCGACTAGGTCAAGAAACAGCTTTTCCAGACGATTGGTTTTATTTCGCATACTGCATATATGAATATCATGAGAAGAAAAGAAGTTAAAAACATCATTGATGTTATTTTCTTTTGCAATATCTATTTCAATCGTTGATTCATCGATTAATGTTGCTTTGAAGCCTGATAATTCAGGCAAGCTTTTTATTGGCTCTATCAAATCAAGTACAAAAGTTTCTTCATTCAGGTTCGATAGTAAGTTTTTCATTGATGTATCTTCAATAATCTTTCCATGATCGATGATCGCAATGTTCTTACATAATATTTCTGCTTCTTCAAGATAATGTGTGGTGAGTACTATCGTTACGCCTTGCTTGTTGATATCAATCAAAAAGTCCCACATAGAGCGTCTTAATTCAACATCAACTCCAGCTGTGGGTTCGTCTAGGATTAACATCTTCGGTTCATGAATCAAGGCGCGTGCGATCATCAAGCGTCGTTTCATACCGCCAGATAAATTACGTGCAGGTTCATGACTTTTTTCTGTTAAACCAAGTTGCTCCAGATATTTCTTCGCACGTTTTAATGCAACGGGTCGTTTAATACCATAATAACCGCCCTGATTAACGACAATTTCGAGTGGTGTTTCAAATTGAGAAAAATTGATTTCCTGTGGAACAATACCGATACAAGCTTTAGCTGCTTCGTTATCATTATCAAGATCATGTCCGAAAATTTTGACTGAACCGGATGTCTTTTTTACAAGCCCACAAAGAATACCAATGGTTGTTGATTTTCCTGCACCGTTTGGACCAAGCAACGCAAAAAAATCACCCTCATTAACACTGAGGTTAATGTTTTTTAGCGCTTCGAATTTATTTCGATAGACCTTTCCTAGGTTTGCTATTTCTAATGCAGGCATATCAACCGGAAGAAAATAAAATACTTAGTATGATTCATACTAAGTATTATAAGTTGAATTGTTCCGGTCTGGAACAACGATTATTGTTCAGGAATGCTAAGCTTAAAATTTGGAAATAGTTTGCTTCTGCGCTTCACCTGTTTTGCGTAATGCATCTGCCAAAACACTGTCACGCTTTAACGCCAGTTTAAAATAATCTTTCGCTATTTTAATCAGGCGTGTTTCATTATCTGTTCTGACATAGGCATTTCTTTCACCATCGCTATCTTCCAGTAGGGCTTGTTCACCAAAATAATTGCCCGCTTTTAACTTAGCGAGGATATTTATTTTTCCGTCTTCATCAATCATGAAAACTTCTACAATGCCATCCAAAATCACGTACAGATGTTCGCCATGTTCAGATTCCTTGATAATAAATTCACCTGGGCCAACGGTAATGACTTCCGTCCATGTTGGGTAAGAGTCGAGTTCTATATCCGCCAGAGATTTAAACAGTCGCAAGTTGCGTAAAATATCGCGTACTTCTTTATCTTCTTTTTTGAACTGAGGAATAGCAGTGACATCTTCTGATTCATCTATACCATCAATATTGAGTAACACATGTTTTTTATCAATGCGGAAAACTTTACTCGGGTATAGTGCACGAACGCTGGCGTTTCTTCTGCCTTCGCTACCGGGAAGCAATGATTGTTCACCAAAAAAATCACCTTCACGTAAGGTTGCTATCGTTATTTCTCGGCCACCACCACCGCCTTTTATTGAGACTTCTGCCGTGCCTTCCAGAATGACATACATACAATCGCCAATCTCCGCTTCTCGGATGATGCCTTGCTTTGTTCCATATTCTTCATAGCCATTATCAGGTGAGTCAATGATCGCTTTTAATTCAGCGTCAGTTAACGAAGCGAAGATCGGTACTTTCTTTAAATATGCGGGTGTAATAATTTCTGCCATTTTCTTTCCTGTTTAAAGGCGATTGTTTTCGTAAAAATTCTAAATAATTCAGTTTGTTGCAAAGTATGACTTTAATATAAAAAAATAGTGCTGCTGGTAATATTGTTAAAGTCCATTTTTGTTATGCTTATCACATGATTGTTAGAACCTTCTTATTAAACGGAGAAGTTTGTCACATTATTTTTCATCGCTAGGTTCTGTTTGCGGCCATGGGCTAAATGGAAACGGACGTTCTTCAGATTTAAATGTGATATAGAGCAATATTTGAGAAACATATTTTATTAATGAATCACAAAAACTAAGCAACTGTTCATTTAGCTCATTTGTAATGAGTTTCATTAAAAATTGAAAAATAACAACCAACCAGATTAGTGCAAAAAGAAAATAAAATATTACGGCATAAATAACGATAAATAGTCCTCTGGTCCATACATCGACATTTTTTGCATTCTCTTTTATATCCATAGCAGACCTCTCTGTAAGTAATATTAATATGCCCAAACTTATTAGCTAGAGTAGTACTAATAATATTTATATATTTCAATGCTTTACTGTATGATCGTATACGAACGATTTTACTTCGTCCTGTACACTACTAATATGATAGTCTGTGTTTATGAAACAGGCCATAAATTAGCAAAATGAGTAAAATAAGCGACAATCAAGAAGAAACAATCATCGAATTTCCATGCAAATTCCCGATAAAAGCAATGGGTGTTGCAGAGGAAGGTTTCGATGTTTTGATTGTCGGCATAATTCGAAAACATGTTGCTGACCTGACAGAAAATGCGGTGAAAAGCCGTACCAGTCAGGGTGGCAAGTATATTTCGATTACCGTTGAGGTAATGGCTGAAAGTAAGCAGCAACTGGATAATATTTATCTTGAGTTAACAGCGCACGAAAAAGTCTTGTGGGCGCTATGAGTTTGGCATTATGAGTTTTCAAGTTAAAGAACTTGGTTTGCAGGATTATGAGTCTGTTTTTCAAGCCATGCGCGAGTTTAATGAAAAGCGTACTAGCGATACGGAAGATGAAATCTGGTTACTTGAACACAAACCTGTTTACACACTGGGTCTTTCCGATAAGACAGAGCATCTTCTGAATACTGAAAATATTCCGGTTGTGAAAACAGATCGCGGAGGGCAGGTGACTTATCATGGCCCGGGTCAATTAATTGCTTACTTATTAATTGATTTGAAGCGTCGACCTTATGCCATCAAAAAACTGGTTACATTAATTGAGTCATCGGTAATTGACTACCTTCAGAATTGTGGTATTAAGTCTGAGCGTAAAGCAGGCGCGCCTGGCGTGTACGTTGATGGAGAGAAAATTGCGGCTTTAGGTGTACGTGTTAGAAAAAGCTGTACGTACCATGGTCTGGCTTTGAATGTCGATATGGATCTAAAACCGTTTCAGGGTATTAACCCCTGCGGTTACCAAGGCTTAGTTTGTACGCAGATAGTGAATTACAAAAAAAATATGTTCGTTTCGGATGTGGTAAAACATTTTCCAAAATATCTTTTAAAATACCTAGATCAGACGGGTAATAATTTGTCTGATGTAGCATAACTTTATAGAAATAATATGTATCAAGATAACACTCATAAACAGCCTGATCAGGATAAACGCGGTAAGCTTAAGACGAATAAAATTCCGATTAAAGTCATCCCTGTTGAAGGTAAGTTACCTAAAAAGCCAGAATGGATTAAAGCGCAGGCGCCTACCAGTGAGAAAGTATTAAATCTAAAAAAAGTAATACGTGAGCACAAATTACATACAGTTTGTGAAGAAGCATCCTGTCCAAACTTGGGTGAGTGTTTTAGTCATGGTACGGCAACCTTCATGATCATGGGTGATATCTGTACACGACGTTGTCCTTTTTGTGATGTGGCACATGGCAAACCCTTAGCTCTGGATCCTGATGAGCCGAAAAACCTTGCCAATGCTGTTGAGTTAATGAAATTAAAGTATGTTGTTATTACCTCTGTTGATCGCGATGATCTTAAAGATGGTGGCGCACAACATTTTGTAAATTGTATTAATGAAATTCGTGCTGTTTCGCCTAATACGAAAGTTGAAGTATTAGTACCGGATTTCAGACATAAAATAGAAAAAGCAGTTGATATACTTAAGCAAACACCACCCGATGTGTTTAATCATAACCTTGAATCTATTCCACGCTTGTACTTAAAGGTCAGGCCCGTAGCAGATTACGAACAGTCTTTAAGTTTGATTAAGCAATTTAAAAAGGCCTGTCCTGATGTTCCAACCAAGTCAGGTATTATGGTCGGTTTAGGTGAATCTCTAGAAGAAGTAAAACAAGTATTAAAAGACTTACGAGAACATGATTGTGATATGTTGACAGTAGGACAATACCTGCAACCCAGTCGTTATCATTTACCTGTTGAACGTTTTGTTCACCCAGATGAGTTCGAAGAAATTAAAGTCTTTGCTGAAAACCTTGGCTTTAGCAATGTTGCCAGCGCGCCTATGGTGCGTTCTTCTTATCATGCCGATTTGCAGGCACATGGTGAAGATATTAGCTAAGTATTTATGAGTCCTGTACAGTATGGGATTATTAAGTCTTTAATTTTGCCTCCAGGGGTATTTCTGGTTGCATTTATTGTTTGCCTATTTATTTATTTTATAAATAAAAGAGCATTTATTTATAGTTCTAGTGTACTGATATTTTTCTTCTATTTGTTTTCTACACCTTTTTTTAGTCAAAATCTTGCTGCAATTATTGAAGTATACAATGCTATTGACATTGAAAGTTTAGATAAAAATAAATCGTCGGTGATAGTAATATTAGGATGTAATCGTTACTCAAATGCGCCTGAATTTTCAGGAAGTGATACCGTTTCAGCATGCAATTTGGTTCGTTTACGATATGGTGCTTTTTTACAGAAAAAAACTGGTTTGCCTATCATTGTATCGGGAGGAAGTGTCTATCAAGAGTCAATCTCTGAAGCAGAAATGATGAAAGATGTGTTAGTTGATGAGTTTAATGCTGATATTTTATTTGCGGAAGGAAAAAGCCGAAATACTATGGAGAATGCAAAAGAAGTATCGAATTTGATATCAGCAAATAACTTCGAACAAGTTATACTTGTAACACATGCTTCACATATGCTCAGAGCTGAGTATTCTTTTAACTATTATGGAGAACCCATAATTCCAGCACCAACATATTTTTATTCGACAAAAGATGATAAACCATTTTTTTTCATGTTGTTGCCAAATATTAAAGCTTTTAATGTTACTAGTATAATCTTATACGAAATTATTGGTTATGCATGGATTAAAACTAATATTTAAATATGAATGTTGAAGATTCAATAGAAAGATGTGTGAGTTGTAATACTCCTCTTGACAGCTATATTACAAATTGGTTGTATAAATGTAAGCGGTGTGGGCTTGAAAACTCATTATTATATAATGATCAAATTAATGGGAAAGACCCTATAGGTTGGACAGAAAGTGCTAATGATTTTTTAGAAGAATTAAGGGAACGTAATGCAAGATCAATTCTTGAAGAGCTATCTATTTATGCGGAACTTAAATCGAAAAAATTATTGGATATTGGTTGCGCTGCAGGATGGTTTCTCGGAGTAGCTAAAAATTATCATATGAGTGTAATAGGTGTTGAGCCTGAAAAAAATATTGCAGAAAAAGCAATAAAAAAAGGGCTCGATATCAGAACAGTTATCTTCCCTGATGAAACATTAAATAATAAAAAATTTGATGTAATTACGTTTAATGATGTTTTTGAGCATATTAAACATCCAGATAGAATGCTTGAACAAGTGAGTTCACAATTAGATGACAATGGTTATCTAATTCTAAATTTACCGTCTTCAAATGGGGTTATTTATAAATTGTCATGTTTGTTAGCCAGGTTTTCTTATATTTCTCCATTAGAACGTTTATGGCAAAAAGGCTATTTCAGTCCGCACCTTTATTATTATTCACATAGAAATCTGGCGGAACTTGTACAAAAAAAGGGATTTAAGTTAATTTCTAAAAACAGATTGGATGTGATTCAAATTAAAGGTTTGTGGAATAGAATAAACCATAATAAATCAATGAATATAGCTTGTGCCATTATAGCCTATTGTTCGATAGTCATAGCATATCCAATTCTTAAGTATTTATTACCCTCTGATATTATGTTTCATATTTATCAAAAGTCGTAATTAGCTAAATGCATTTTCCTGCTGATCGTAGTGTTTACCCTTTAAATAAATATGTTCTGCAAAATGAAGATTTCAGGATCAAATTGTTTTCTGCTGGCAGAAACGCAAAGTTTTTTGCAAATGCCCCATACTTGGAAGAAGGAGGCGTTTTTTATAATAATGACTTAGATCTTAACGGTTTAAATGAACGACTTTCTTTACTGCTAGTTCAATATAATTTGAATTATATTTTATTAAAAACAAGAAGCGATATATTTTCTAGCTTTGTCTCAGAAAAAAGTATTGATAGTCAATATTATACTTTTTTACTCGATACATCAGTCGGCATTGATAAGATTTGGTCAGATAAACTTAAAGGAAAAAATCGGAATCAAATTAGAAAGGCTGAAAAAAATAAATTTTATGTGCAATTCGGTTGTGATGAATTGTTAGGAGATTTTTATAAAGTTATTAGCGAATGTTGGCGAGATTTGGGAACACCTGTACATAGCTATGAATTATTTAGAATGCTGCTAGAAAAATTCAAAGATAAGGCTATTATTATTGTTTTATATGATGGGGTGAAACCTATTTCAGCCGCATTTTTATTCGTGATTGACGGTGTTTTATCCCATCCTTTTGCAGGGACAATAAATTCTTACAAACCTTCTTCCGCTAATAATTTGATGTATTGGAATATCATAAAATATGCTTGTGAAAATAATATCAGACAATTTGATATGGGCAGAAGTCGTTTAGGACAAGGGACGTATAACTTTAAAAAATCGTGGGGAGGCGAAGCAAAAAGAATATATTATTATTATATTAACCAATCTGAATCTTCGGTTCCATCGTACGATACTACTTTTTATAAAACAGCTACCACAATGTGGAAATTTGTCCCGGTTAAAATAGCAAATTATCTAGGGCCAAAATTGATATATAAAATAATTTAACAATGAAGAA
>JBMZNW010000045.1:4479-10589 GCA_049619915.1 Gammaproteobacteria bacterium | reverse complement strand
TAGAGCTTGTTTAGGACTACTTTTTGGGCCTTTATTCATTATTTCAGAAAACCCAGAAAATTTTTTAGTAGTTGATATTGTTTTACAAACTCTATATTGCATTACACTTATTCTGTTATTTACTTGGAACAAAATCCGTTGGGAAAAGATTGCTAAAGCGGCATTACTTACAGGCATAATATTAGCGATAACATTTATCGTTTTAATAGCCTTTGCTTCCTATTTAACTATCACCAGATAAAGTATTAAGAAGTGAAATACGAGAAGAAATTAATTTTATAGCGAGGCGTAAGCGCACGCAACGAGCGAATTTATAACTATAAATGACCGAGTGAGTACACGTATAACGACATTAGAGAACCAAAGATCAATCGTGCTATTTTGGTTTTACATAAAGAACCAGACTATGATCCACTAATTCAAACCCATGCTCTTCGGCAATTGTTTTTTGTAGTTTTTCAATCTCTTCATTCTGGAATTCAATCACTTCGCCACTACTCAGGCAAACCATGTGATCGTGGTGCTCACCCTTGTCCAGTTCAAAAACCGAATGACCAGAATCAAAATTATGACGTATTACCAAACCAGCAGCCTCAAACTGAGTTAATACACGGTAAACGGTGGCTAAGCCTACATCTTCGCCATGCTCAAGCAAGGTTTTATAAACATCTTCAGCACTCATATGTGTTTCTTTAGAATCTTCCAGAATCTGCAAAATTCGAATTCGAGGCAACGTTGCCTTAAGTCCTGCTTTTTTTAAATCTTGTGCTTCCACATGTCCCTCCTTGCTATAAAGTAGCAAGTCATCATCAGTTTGTTATGCCCGGATTATAATGTAAACAAGAATAAATGTCGTTGAGGATTTCCTCTCTAAAGGTTATTCTGCCGGATATTTTTTAATAATTAACTGTTCTAAATATCCTTTCAAAATGAAAAAAATTGCTTTGCTCTGTATTCCATTGATTTTATTAGCTGCCTGCTCACGAAGCTTTGATGGCGGCTACAACGTTCCTCTACTCTATAAAATTGATATTCAACAAGGCAATGTCATTGAACAGGAAATGCTGAATAAATTAAAACCCGGCATGGATAAAAATCAGGTGAAATTTATTATGGGTACACCTGTCATTGTTGACCCTTTTCACAATGATCGCTGGGAATATATTTTCAGCATGCAAAAAGGCGGTGGTGTTAGAGAGCAACGTCATATTACCCTGCATTTTGATGATGACGAAAAATTAACCCATGCGTCTGGTGATATTGAAGTTTCTGATAAGCCTCGATCAGAAAATGACATTATTGTTACAGAAGACGAAGCCGTCACTGTACCAGAAGGTTCATACAAAAAAGATGAAAAAGGTTTTTTTGGAAGGTTGTGGGATAAGGTCACCCCGGGCGACTAGAATCCACTAAAAATTTTAACATTCTTATTTTTTATTCGCCCTTCGTCGCCTAGCCTCTTTCGGATCAGCAAATAAAGGACGATAAATTTCAATCTGATCATCAGCCTGTAATACCGTATCCAGTGGCTTTATCTTGCTATAGATTCCAACTTTATTAACGCTCAGATCTATCTCTGGAAATTGTTCAAGCAAACCGGAAGACTCTAACGCTTGCTGAATTGTTGTGCCTTTATCTACTTCCAGTTTTAAGACGTTTTGACTATCAGGCTTGATATAAACAAGTTCAATATTAATAGTTAACTCAGCCATTTCCATAAACGACATTCGCGCGTTCGATAAAGGCATCGACCATTGAATCAGTGATTTTTTTAAACGCAGCGCCAAAAGCATGTTTAATGATTTTATTCTTAAACTCAAATTGCATATCTAAAGACACATGACACTTGCCGCTGTCATCATCATGAAACTGCCAGTGCCCGGTAAGCTCTTTGAACGGACCTTCCACCAATCTCATATATATTGAGTCATTCATTTTCATGACATTTCGTGTCGTAAAATTTTGTTTAATTTTACCCATAGAAATCGAAACAGATGCCGTTAATGAATCCTCATTTTGTTGCAAGATATCTGTTTTTGTACACCAAGGAAGAAACTCCGGATAATTTTTTATATCATTCACAAGCGCATACATTTGTTCTGCGCTATAGCCGACACTGGCCTGTTTTTTTATTTTTGTCACTGATAAAACCGAATTATTCTGCTGCTATTAGCCATCACCTAAAAGTTTAAAAAGACCGACTGCATTTAAAAAGATAATAATGACACCAAAAGGCGCAATATAACGTACTGCAAAACGCCATGCCTTATACGCTATCCCATCACCGAGACCCAATTCATCGACTGTTGATTTTCTCGACATTAACCATGCAGCAAAAATAGCAACGAGCAAACCACCAAGCGGCAGCATTATATTTGAAGTCAGAATATCAAAAATATCAAAGAAACCATTTTCCTTAACGCTTCCGGCAAAGGTAAAGGAGAAGGCCCAATGATTAAACGACAACACAGTGACGATACCTAATAACCAGACGATTAAACCGGCTAGTGCCGTTGCTTTGACTCGCGTCATATTTTTATTTTCAACTAACCAAGTTACTGCAGGTTCAAGCAAAGAAATCCCTGATGTCCATGCTGCAAACATTAATAAAACAAAAAATAATGTGCCGAAAAAAGTACCAAAAGGCATTTGACCAAATGCAATCGGTAAAGAAACAAAAATCAAACCCGGCCCGCCTGAGGGTTCGAGACCATAAGTAAACACAATTGGGAAAATGGCAATACCTGCTAATAACGCCACCGAAGTATCTGCAATTGCAATCGTAAAACAATTAAAACTGATAGAGGATTTTTGCGATAAATAAGAACCGTAAATCATTATCGCACCCATACCGATACTTAAACTGAAAAATGCCTGACCTAAGGCCGGTAGAAAAATATCGGAGAAAAAATTCTTGTCTGCCAATTGTTCAAAATCAGGTATGAATAAATACCTCATGCCTTCGACAAACTTTTCTGTAGTCATGGCATAGCCGACCATAACCAAAAGTAAAATAAATAAGGCTGGCATTAAAAACTTCACTGCCTTTTCCAGGCCATTTTTAACACCGCGTGAAATAACAATAATGGTAATTAATACAAAACAAGTGTGCCATGCTAATAATTTTTCTGGATCAGAAACCAAATCAGTAAAGATTTGTTTTGAAAGTGCGGCATCTGCATCAACAAACAATCCAGCACCTGTTCTGAAAATATAAGCTAATGTCCATCCAGCAATGACACTGTAATAAGAAAGAATAATAAAACCGGCGAGCACACCCATCCAGCCTAATAAATGCCAGTGCCGACTCAGTCCTTCTTCTTTCGCCAAAGCAGCCATTGTATTAACTGGACTTTGACGACCACGTCGTCCGATTAATATTTCCGCCATCATGATCGGAATACCGACCAAGACGACGCAAAGCAGGTAAACCATGACAAATGCACCACCACCATTTTCGCCGGTTAAATAAGGAAATCGCCAGATATTACCTAGACCGACAGCTGATCCGGTTGCCGCAAGGATAAAAGCCCAGCGTGAAGACCACTGACCGTGGATAGATGTGCGTTGCATAGACATATAATTTTCTTTTTAGGTTAATTTTGCGTCAATTTGCCGCTGACGACAACCTTATAGGAACTGAAGAATTAATCTCAAGATCGAGCCCATTTTGCCGTTATCCATTATAAGTTTTATTGAGAAAAAACATGGCCATAGCAGCAAGTAATAATTTAAACAACATAGCACTACCAGAGCGTATTAGCCGGTTCAGACCTGTAGATATTCTTGGCAAAGGCACTCAGGGTATTGTCTATCTTGCCGAAGATACGCAGCTGGGTCGCAAGGTCGCGATAAAAACCCTAAAAAAAGACCAACAAAACTCGGAGCAACTTAATCAGGAAGCAAAAAATGTCAGCTTGCTTAATCATGCTCACATCATTCCGCTTTATGAAATTGGTATTCATGAAGAAACACCTTTTCTTGTTTATCAATATTACGAAGGCGAACAACTGAAGCAACGTTTGCAACGCGATGGGAAAATAAAACAATTAGATGCGATCAATATTATCAATCAAGTGCTTGACGGCATCGGCTATGCGCATAATCATCAAGTTATCCATCGTGATTTAAACCCTTCTAACTTGCTAATTGATAAGCAAGGTAATGTTCGCATTATGGACTTTGGCATTTCCGATATTGCCGGTACTGCGGCAACTCAAACGGACGTTAGTGTTACAGCAAATTATCTTGCACCCGAACAACTCAGCAATAATCAATTAAGTCCATCTGTCGATATTTTTTCATGTGGATTAATTCTCTATGAGATGCTGACAGGCCATCAGGTTTATTCTTCGAATAATGCCAAAGCGCTACTATATAAAATTACCAATGAAAAAATCGCACCGCCATCTAAGCGTAACTCTGAGATAGAACAGGATCTTGATGCGATTATTATGAAGGCATTGGAAAAAGATCCAAATGATCGTTATCACAATGTCGCAGAAATGCAGGCAGCGCTTAAAAAATATTTAAAGCTGGATGACGAAGAAACAGCAGCATCAGATAACACAACGTCTAGTACGATAGACTTTCTGTTACGACGCATGAAACGCAAAAAAGATTTCCCTGCTGTCTCAAGTCATATTACTGAAATCAGCCAAAAGTCTTCAACATCCGGCGTCAGTTCTGCTACGGAATTATCAAATGTGATATTAAAAGACTTTGCCTTAACAACCAAAGTCGTACGGCTGGTTAACTCTTCATTCTATGGTCAATTTGGTGGCGAGATAACAACAGTTTCAAGAGCGGTTGTTATTCTGGGTTACGAACAAGTGCGTGCAGCAGTGTTGAGTATTATTTTATTCGAGCATATGCAAAATAAAGATCAGGCTGAGGAATTAAAAAATGCGGCCTACACTGCTCTGATGAGCGGGATTATTGCGCGTGAAAAAGCCAAGCAATTAAAAAACATTAATGAAGATGATGTTGAATCGGCTTTTGTCACATCCATGTTTCATACACTGGGGAAATTACTCACGATTTACTATTTCCCGGAAGAGTTTGAAGCCATGAAAACAATGGCTGCTAATAAAGGTATTGACGAAGATCAGGCACTACGTTCGGTACTCGGCGTAAACTTTGAAGAACTCGGCAAAGGTATTGCAAAGGAATGGAAGCTTCCGGATGTTATAAGCGAAAGCATGAAAAAACTGCCTGAAGGTAGTATTCCTCCTGCAACAAACCCAAATGAATCATTAAGACATTTGGCTTGTTTTTCAAATGAGTTATGTGCCATTTCCAGCGATGCTGAAAATGCAGCAGACGCTTATGAAAAACTGGCTGCCCGATATAATGAATCACTTGGCATAACTTCGGATAACATCACAAAACTTCTTGATTCATCAATTAAAGAAGCTGAAGAATTTACCCGTATATTAAATATTGATACCAGTAAGGTCACTGTTTTCAATAAGCTTCGCAAAACGATTGATGATGAAAACTCAGAATATACGACTGAAGTAAATAATAAAGCACCTATAGATGACGGTGTTTCCATAGAAACAGTTAAAGTCGAACCTAAAACAAAACAACAATCACAGCACGATATTCTTGTTAATGGCATTGCTGAAATAACAGGCTCATTAATAGGCGAAGTTGATTTAAACAATGTATTAACCATGGTACTGGAAACGATTTACCGGGGCATGGGCTTCACCCGAGTGTTATTCGCGATACACAATGTAAAAAACAAACAAGTCATTGCACGTTTTGGTTTAGGCAAAGGTATTGATGAAATTGTGCCGGAATTTCGATACAGCATTAATGATAATGACGATATTTTTGTTTCGACCATCAAGACAGGTAAGGAATACATCGTGCTGGATGTTAATTCGGAAGAATATAAAAGCCGCATTCCTGAATGGCTAAGAAAATTAACCTTACCAACAACTGTCGTGCTTTATCCTTTGATTATAAATAAACGATGTCTTGGATTAATTTACGCAGACAATGATGATGCTGACATAAAAATTTCGATGGAAGCGCTTGGTTTTTTTAAAACATTACGCAACCAGGCGACGTTGGCAATTCAACAGTTTCAAAAATAAGGG
>JBMZNW010000045.1:4198-4469 GCA_049619915.1 Gammaproteobacteria bacterium | reverse complement strand
AGCAATGATGCAAGCAGGAAAAGTTGACGACGAAATAATGGAAGAAGGTGAAGCAACATTAATGTTGTTGAAGCAGCGTTTTGAAAAGAACAAGCAATTCCCAGCCATGGGAAACAGTATTAGCAAAATCATGCGAGTTTCAAATGATGTGGGTGGTAACAGGAAGCTAGCTGATATTATTCTGCAGGATCAGTTTCTCACCGGCAAAATCCTCAGCATTGTCAATTCAAGCATGTATAACCAGTTTGGCGGTGAAATTAAAACCATATCG
>JBMZNW010000045.1:0-4188 GCA_049619915.1 Gammaproteobacteria bacterium | reverse complement strand
ATACTAGGCGTAGATCAAATACAATCCATTGCTATTAGTATTATGGTCTTTGAAAAAATGAACAAAGGCGCAATGGCAAAGCTTTTAAAAAGTTATGCCTGCCAATCTTTTCTCAGCGCTTACTTTGCCAAGAAACTGGTCGAGAATATTAAATCCATTGATTTCGAAGAAGCCTTCCTGGTCAGCATGTTTCATAACCTTGGCAAACAGGTTGTGCTTTATTTCATACCTGAAAAATATAACGCGATATCAAACCTGGTAACTGAAAAAAAACATGATGAAGAAAAAGCCTGTATAGAAATGCTAGGTGTAAATTATACAGAGATCGGCCAGTTCATCGCATTACAGCTACAATTACCGAAAAACATTATTCTTGGTATACAAGCTAAACCTAAAGTCATAAAAGAACGTCCGACAAAAACCAGCGACTACCTCGGTCAACTGGCATCGCTAACGAATGAAATTCTCGAAAGTGCCGCATGTGGTGATAATGAACTGGCTGAGCAAAATCTAAAAAGTATTATTGAGCGCTATAAAGCGAGCTTCATACTTGATTACGGAAAGACCTTGAAAATGCTCGAAGCATTATCACACACATTATTAAGTTACAGCTCTATGCTGGATATCAATCCTGATGAAAACGTCTTTTGTAAAAACTTCATTGGTTTTATCAACAGTCAAACTGAATTAGACGAACAGCAGGAAGCCAAAGCTGAGGCAGAATAAATAATTTAAATAACTCATTTGCTGTTGAACAGTCTGCTATAATCCGCCCGATTCATAATCTGGACTAACAGTTTTAAATAATGAGTAAGAAAAAGAAGCCGGGCGGCAATACGATTGCGCTGAATAAAAAAGCCAGCCACGACTATTTCATTGATGAGCGCTATGAAGCAGGACTTTCCCTTGAAGGATGGGAAGTCAAAAGCCTGCGCGCGGGAAAAGTTCAGATTATCGAAAGCTATATTCAACTTAAAGATAATGAAGCGTATTTATTCGGTGGACTGATAACGCCGTTGATTTCGACATCCACGCACACCAAAGCCGATCCACGACGCAGCCGAAAATTATTACTGCATCGTACAGAAATTAATCGACTGGTCGGCGCAGTAGAACGCAAAGGCTTCACATTAGTCCCTACGGCACTTTACTGGAAACACGGTAAGGTCAAACTTGAAATTGGCGTCGGTCGCGGAAAAAAAGCGCACGACAAACGTGCCGCAGAAAAAAGCAGAGACTGGCAAAAACAAAAAGCACAGTTAATGCGGCATAAATAGAATCAAACTTTTCTCAAAACTACATATCATACTGGTACTGATATTAGATTGACTGTTTCATGTTTAATTAAATAGTCTATAATCATCAACGTTTCTTTCAGGAAATATCTTTCGGGGGTGCACTGGCTTCGACGTGGATAAGAAACCTGAGGGGCATGCCGAGGCGCAGATTACCTCGTAAACACAACTGCAAACTTTATAGTTGCCAACGAAGACAACTACGCACTAGCTGCTTAATAACCAGTATAGTGCCGTCTGCCTACTGTAGTGCTTGTGCTCGGTAGTGTCGGGCGTCGACTCTCACAAGACCGCGATGAAGCTCGTCCGAGGTGGATTCGTTAAACTTTAATCGGAATCGTTGTTGGTCTTCCCTGCCGTTCGGGTAGCCTTCAATTAAATTTAAAGAGTCGGCTAAGCATGTAGATCCGAGGGCAGAGGGTTTGCGGACGCGAGTTCGATTCTCGCCACCTCCACCAAATAAACAAAACCACCTTTTAAGGTGGTTTTTTTTATTTGTATTGCTATTAATTTCTATATTCCAGCTCTTTTAAATACTCTGTACTTATAATTAATTTTTCATTCATGCTTTCGACTTTTAGCAACGTCTTCAGCTAACCATGCTTTGATGAGTGATTGATATGGCATATCTCTTTTATTAGCTTCAACTTTGATACTAGCTAATAGAAATTCAGGCAGTCTAAGAGAGATTGTCTTTGTTGAAGGTTTTAAATTTGGGAGCTTTGCATGTACCGCCTTGCTCCAATCTACATATTGAGTGGAGTCATGCTTATCCCAAAATGCACGTTCTTCATCTTCGTTTTTAAATTTAGGTATTCTTTTGAGCTTGCTCATAAACTTTTCTCTCTTTCCTGTGCATACTGCGAGCTGATATTACTCTAATTAAGCTGCCTTCTGATCGTAAGGTAAAAGTGATGTGTAATAACCTTGAATCATTTGTTATCCCAAGAGCATGATAACGAGATTCACTTTCACTATGTTTAATATCATCCATTAGCAATAGAGGATCATTAAAGAATATTTGTTCAGCTTCAATCGGTGAAACATCATGTTTACTGATAATTTTTTCAGTGTTACCAGAATCCCAATCAAATCCATTAATATCCTGTAATAAATAATCCATGATTTGTATATTATCAACATATACATACGATTCAAGTTTACAATTTATTAGGTTCATATCTGAACTGATCAAAAACAGCTCTTATATCTTTTTAATATTCAATTACTTAAATAGATTCCGTAAATAAATATTCGAAGCTGAAACGCTAAAGTTTTTATCTTTTCTGCCGATTTTAATCACTATAAGGCTGATTCTGTGACGGTTTTAACTAATTTTTCGAAAGTTAATCATCAGCTTGGTTTGTCAGACTTCAATATCGCTTAGCTAAGAATGTGTACATAAATAAAACATGTTCAAAAGCGAACCCTTATTAGATTGCCTGATAACAATGTATTACTAAACTTGGAAGCAAGGATTAATGACCGAATTTAAATATCGTGATGGTGAGTTAGAAAATTTGTTAAAGGTCAGAAACAAATTTGTTGAACTGATTGAATGCTATTCAACTGATTCGATCAAGCTGAGTAAAAACAAAACATTGGGAACCATTTTCGATACTGTGTTTTTTATAGGGATTAGTAATTTAAGAGAACATATGCCGTCGGTGAAAGAGGTTTATTTAAACGTAGGTGAAGCACGAAATAAGTCACTGCGTGATTTGGAATTGTTAGAAGAAATGAAAGTTGTCACCCGAGTACAAGATGAAAAAGATTCAAGAGTAAGACGAGTAAAACTGATGGATGACTTTAAACAAGATTTTGATTTATTTGTTTCACTTTGGGTAGATTCAAGAAAGCCACACGCTGAATCTGCATGAATGTATTACTGAAGTTAACTAGGTAATAACAATTAAGAGGAATAATACTTAATGACTAATGTTATAGACATACTTGGCAATATTGAGAAGAAAAAACAAAACCAGCATCAAGATAGTCTGCTTGAGCGCATCAAACGTTCGATGACCTTAAAGAAAAAAGAACAGGCAATGGTTCACCCTTGTATTATCAATGGTCAACATACGCTTGTTTATGAACATGGTTTAGCAGAAAAAGACCAGTTTGCTTATAACAAGATTGTTGAGTTTGCTAATGCCCAAGGTTATCAACTAAAAGAAGACCAACGTGCCGACTTCCTCGAAGGTGTTAAGCGTGTTAAGAATCGTCGCCACGCTAATGTTGTGTCTATTATGATGTTGACGGCTGGTTTAATGTCGCAAACGGCTAATGCAAAATCATCAGACAGTCATGATCATGGTCACTACCATGCTGATGATATGACCCAAACAAATATACAAGCCGGATTTGATCTTGATTTTGATTCATTCAATACCGAAGCAGAGTTGGTTTCAGGTTTATTGGGCTGGATTAATCATCATTCCTCATTTAATTATGATATTGATAACTTGCCTGAGATTAAAAAAGTTTCTGCTGTACAAATTGCGGAAGTGGCTTTTGGTGGAAAATTACCCAAAGCAGTCAACCCGGAAAACCTGCAAATTTTCGGTTTATATAACTTTAACGAAAAAGCGGTTTACCTACTCGACTCTATCGATCTTGATACCGATAAAGGCAAAGGTATTTTGCTACATGAACTAGTTCATTACTTACAGTACCAGACTGGCGAAGATGATAATGTGCGCTGTAAAAATGAACTTGAATCTTTAGCGTATGTACTAGAAGCGAAGTTTCTTGAATCACATGATCATAAACATCGCATTACTCAATCACATATCAACAAAGTCAGTCAGTGTCGGGCTTAAGTTTATCTGCCTGACTTTGCTGACTGCATTTTTTCGGCATATATTCCTGAGGCATTGTGCCTATACATGAC
>JBMZNW010000044.1:0-10682 GCA_049619915.1 Gammaproteobacteria bacterium | reverse complement strand
TTTATAGATCCTTCAGCAACTAGCTATCAAACTTTTTCTTCTTCTTTCTGGAGCTATCGTGGTGCGGATCAGAATGGAACAGGTGGTTCCTCTGATTTACCAGATGGAGACCTCGTTGAAAAAGGTGGTATAGCTCAAGGTTTACGTACCGACTTTGCTACCGACCAATCAACAAGAAAACTTTATACTTGTACTACCGGTACAACATCTTGCATTGTAGGTAGCTCTCTTTCAGCAACTCCATTTAGCACCGCAAATGACGGTATTACTAATGCTGGGCTGGGCTTAGGTTCTACGCCTATTTCCAGCCTTACGGGCAACGTTACCACTACTGTCAATGCCATTACAGATACAAAAACATTAACGTCACTTTCTTCCGCAGCAGGTGGTATAACAGTCGATACTGTTAGCAGCGTAACAATCGATGGAGAATCCATTAGCTCGCTTACAACTGACTTATCAAGCACATTATCAACATTATCAAACTCTCCAGTAGTACAATCCCTTTCTGATTTAGATCGAGGTACAGGAGGTTGTAAAAGCATTGCCACAGCGACTGTGAATGGACATGGTTATTCAACAGGCCAAGTCGTTCATATTTCTGGTGTAGGTTCTACAGAATATAACGGTACGTTTACGATTACTGTATTGGATGTAAATAGATTTACTTATAATACTGGAGATTGTAGTCCTGCAAATAATCCAAATATTAGTAGCGCAGTCTCTACAACTACATCAAGTTCTGTTACAGCAACCGTAACAGGACATGGGTTCAGCGATGGTGATGCAGTAACTTTAGCAGGAGTTGTTCCAACTGATTTTAATAGCACTTATAATATCAACGTAATTGACAGTAATACGTTTAGCTTCACAACTGCTGCTGCTCTAGCACCTGTAACGGATGTCTCTTCCGCAACTGCTTCCGGCCCCAGTACAACAGCAACAGCAACAACATCAGATAATAACCATACCTATAGCAACGGTGATTTAATAACAATAACAGGTGCCTCGCCAAATGAATATAACGGCACTTTTACCATTGCTAACGCTAATATGGGTGCAGGCACATTTACTTATACAGTTCCAAATGCTCTAGCCAATGCTAGCGGCACGATAAGCGCATCAAAAGGTAGTCTTGTAACAGTAAATAAAACTACCGGGCATGGTTTTTCGAATGGACAAACTGTCACGATCGCTGGAGCAACACCCAGTGATTACAATGGTACCTATACCATTACTTTTGTCGATGCGAATAACTTTACCTACATAACAACGAATGCTATTGGCACTACTCCTGCAACCGGTACTATTACAGCTTCGTCTGGTTTTTCAACAGTAGCCTCTGCGACGTTAGCTGATCATGGTTTAGCAACAGGTGATAGCATTACAGTAAGTGGGGCAGCTGTTAACTCAGGTACGAATACATACGACGGAACCTTTACAGTAACAAAGATTGATAACGATACATTCACTTATACAATGGGATCTGCTCCTACTGATATAGTAACCACTCTACCGTCTTTCAAAATTAGTACAGCAGTAGTAGCGCTCGTTACTCAAGTCGGTCATGGTTATAGTACAGGAAATAGCATTACGATATCAGGTGCGGTAGATGCCGTTGGCGTAGATACAGATGATTACAATGGTACATTCACTATTACTAAAACTAGTGATAATACTTATCAATATACAGTTCCTTTATTAGTAACAGCGCAAGGTGATGCATCTGGAACAATAGAATCAACTATAGAAACAACAACAGCATATGCACGTGTTGCAAATCATGGCTTTGCAGATGGAGCTACAGTTGCAATTGCTGGCGCAACACCAGCTGCATTCAATGGAAATCAAACGATTACTTTGGTCGACAATGACAACTTTACTTATACCCTAGCTTCAGCCCAAGGCGATGCATCTGGTTCGATGACAGCAAGCTCGGGAACAGGTTCGACTGGTGAACGCGCTGATCTTATTAACTGGGTTAGAGGCACTGACAATAATGAAGATGAAAACTTGGACAGTGATAACACAGATATTAGGGCATCAGTTCATGGAGACGTATTACATTCGAGACCTGCTGTAATTAACTATAATCGACATGGCAATGATGATGATGTTTATGTCTTCTATGGCTCTAACGATGGTATATTCAGAGCAATAAAAGGCGGGTTCAATCAAAGCGATGTCTCTGAGCCATTGCCATTTGATGAAGCTTGGGGTTTTGTTATTGAAGAACACTTTTCACAGTTTGAACGACTACGAAATAATGAACCTACAATAAGCAGCAGTAACAAAAAACCTTATTTCACTGATGGCTCTATCGGAGTTTATACCAAAGATGTCGATGATGATGGCATACTTGATTATAACGATGGAGATAAAGTATGGTTATTTTTATCCATGCATCGAGGTGGCCGCCTGCTTTATGCTCTTGATGTATCCAATCCTTCAGATCCAAAACTTCTATGGAGAAAATCAAATGCTGATTGGCCAGAATTAGGGCAAACATGGTCCTTGCCTCTTGTTAAAGAACTAGCTATTGATACTGATGGTGCGGGAACAGGTGATGACGATGATACCGAAGTCGTACTCATTTTTGGCGCAGGATATGACCCAACAGTAGAAGATGTCGATCCAGAATTAATTACCTCTTTCAATGCTGATGCAGATACAGATAATAATCTAGAAGTTGTAGCTGGCACAGCATCCTATGAAAGAAGTATGGGTAGAGGTATCTTTGTTGTTGATGCACAAACTGGTAACCCACTTTGGCAAGCTGGACCTGCCGTAGCAAATCCAAGCGCTTCACATACCTTCTTATCAGTAACAGGTATGGACTACGCCATTCCATCTGATGTTGTAGTAATACCTGATAGAAATAGTACTACTCCAAATAGAGCTTATGTAGGTGATACAGGTGGAAACATGTGGCGTGTTGATATGAGCGACTCAAGTGTTGCGAATTGGACTGTTACAAAAATAGCCTCTGTTGCTGACCATACAACAACTGGTTCGGCTACTGATGATGATGGTAATCCAATTACTATTATTCCAGGATTACGGAAGTTTTTATTTCCACCTGATGTCGTCTATTCTGAAGACGGTTTTGATGCTGTCCTAATTGGTAGCGGTGACCGCGAACATCCTTTTGATACAGGCGTAGTCAACCGCTTCTACATGTTCAAAGATAGTAGTACAGGAGCAACAGTCGATGGCAGCTTTACAACACTAGCAGAATCAGATTTATTTGATGCGACTTCAAATTGCATACAAGCAGCGACTGCATGTAGTGGCAGCGGAGATGAAATCGATCAGGATACGGCTCTAAATGCACTAACGACTAGTGATGGTTGGTACATAACATTATCAGCTGGTGAAAAAGTAGTAGGTAATGCTGTAACGCTAAACAACGTTACTTTCTTTAATACTAATGTGCCGAGTTCAGTAGCTGGTGTTTCTTCATGTGAAAGCAATCTAGGTGAAGCTCGACAGTATCAGGTTCAATATAGTGATGCGACAGCCATTGCTGATCAAAATATTGATGGTTCAACCAATGCTGCTGATAGATATACTGTTCATGCTGGCGGAGGTTACTTACCTTCTCCTGTACCAGTTGTTGTTGAAATAGATGGAGAAATACATCAAGGTGTTATATCAGGCGTATCAGTAGAACAACCACCTGGCACAACATTGAACACCAGATTGAGGAAGTTCTGGTATAAAGAAATAGAATAACTTTTACAAAAAAGCCGGCACTTAATATATCTTGTGCCGGCTTTAACTACTCTGAATAATAAGGTTTGCAATATTTTTCAACCATTTCTTTTGCTTTGGCTAAGCCTTGTTGTCGCTGTTCTTCAGCGATTCTTATTCGACTACCATCCTCCTGTTCAATCAATCCACGAGGTCTGGAATAAGTACTCACCTGTTGCTTTGACCTTTTACAATTTTCTGCCTGTATAGCTTCGTTTTGTTCTCGAAGAGAATCTTCTTTTGCTTGATCTTGTCTATCTTTTCTAAGCTTATCTGCTTTTTCCTTTTGTCTTTCGATTTCTGAGTTAGCACTTTCGCTATCAACTTTAGGTGCATCAGGTTGAATTATTTCAGCTTCAAAATCTCCCGTAGGTGGTTTCTCGCCGTAATTCGTATTCCCCTCATCGTCTACCCATTTATACATGGCAGATTGGATTAAAGGTGTATAAAAGATAGTAGATATTAAAATAATCGAGATGAGTTTCGATTTCTTTAGATTTTTTTTAAACATAGTTTTACCCTACTTTAAAATATCTTAGGTGTACGACATGAGGAAACTGATGTAACCTATTGATAATAACTGTGCATATGTATACATTTATCTATTAGATTTGACAAGAAAAACCATTGAAGGTTTGGTAAATTTATTGGATGAACAATAGTCATAAGTTAGGAGTCTACTGATTATGAAAAAACTATTTAAAAACTTTATAAACCTTATTTTTCTAATGGTTAGTTTCAACTGCCTCTCTGCTGTTAAAATAGTAGAATGTGTAGATAACGAAGGAAACACTTCTTTCCATAGCACATGCCCTCCTGGAACCAATACAATCAACGAAAAAAAAATTGCTACTGGTAGTAAAGCTGCTGCTGAAAATAAACCCATTACATATGAAAGTAACACTGATGTCAGTGCGATTATGTATTCGATTACGGAATGTAGTCCCTGTGATGCAGTACGGGAACTATTGCAAATTAAGAATATTCCTTTCACAGAAAAGAATGTTGACGGAAATATTGAGCTTCAAGCTGAACTAACTAAATTAAATGGCTCGCTGAATGTTCCGATAACATTAATTGGAGATAAAAAACTTTCAGGCTATAACCGAACAGAAATTCTCTCGGCTTTAGAAGCAGCGGGATGGAAAGATAAAAAAAATAAAGAGTAAGCTAAATACTTTAACTTACTATGCTATTTCTTTTTGACTAAGCAGTTCTTTTGGTAAAGAGAAAACCACGCGTTCGGTAATACCGGGGTTCTCTTCTACCATATTAGCTCCCCACTCTTTTAGTTGTGCGATAACTTCTTCAACTAATATTTCTGGCGCTGAAGCGCCGGCGGTTAAACCGATATTTTCTTTTCCTTCTAACCATTCTTGTTTAATTTCTGAAGCATCATCAATTAAATAAGCAGGCACACCGGCTTTTTGAGAGATTTCCATTAATCGTGTTGAGTTTGAACTGTTTGTCGAACCAACTACAAGAATCAAGTCACACTTATCAACCAGCTTTTTAACTGCATCTTGTCTATTCTGAGTGGCATAACAAATATCTTCTTTCTTTGGACCATCAATGTTAGGAAATCGTTTTCTCAAGGCATCAATAACTTCGGCAGTATCATCCATTGATAAAGTTGTTTGTGTAACAAAAGCTAACCGATCTGAGTTTTTAACTTCGAGTTTTAAAACATCTTCAACAGACTCGACCAAATACATGCCGCCTTTGTCACTCTTTGGTCGATACTGACCAATAGTACCTTCCACTTCAGGATGGCCTTCATGACCAATCAAAATACATTCTATTTCTTCATCCTGATATTTACCGACTTCCATATGCACTTTTGTCACCAATGGACAAATCGCATCGAACACTCTCAAGCTACGTCGCGTTGCTTCTTCTCGCACTGCTTTTGAAACACCATGTGCACTAAAAATCACTGTGGAATCGTCAGGTACTTCATCCAGCTCTTCAACAAATACCGCGCCTTTATCTCGAAGAGAATTTACGACATGTTTATTGTGTACTACTTCATGGCGTACATAGACGGGCGCACCAAACAGCGTTAAAGCGCGTTCAACAATCTCAATCGCGCGGTCAACACCGGCACAAAAACCACGAGGATTAGCGAGTAATATTTGCATTTAGATTTTCCTGTAACAACTTTTAATGAGGCGGATTATAGCAATAACTTAACTATCATTCTCGCTATCATTGAAGAAGATAGCATCAATAATTAATAAAATTGCACCAATAAATATAGCAGAGTCGGCAATGTTAAAGGTTGGCCAAGGGTTAAATATTTTCAAAGGGATAAAAGCCAATGATACATCAATAAAATCAATAACATAGCCATAAGCAATTCTATCCCAGACATTGCCAATAACGCCACCCAAAACCAAGGCCAAAGCAAAAAATAAGCATTTTTGATCTTTTTTCAGACTTTTTATCCAGAAAACTAGAACTATACTGACAACAGTTCCCAAACTAATAAAGAAATAGCGTTGCCACCCACCTGCCTCACTCAGAAAGCTGAATGCCGCCCCCATATTATGTGCAAGCGTAATATTAAATCCGGTAAAAACAGGAATAGATTGATAAAGAGTCAATTCCTGAACAACTAAATATTTTGTCAGTTGATCAAGAATAATTACCAAAATTGCGATAGCGATGCCTAATAAAAAATTCGCTTTCGTGTCAGGCATACTGCCTCTGCTCTCCATCAGCATCGACATTTTCTACACAACGCAGACATAGTTCAGGATGCTCCTCGTTTGAACCAACATCTTCTCTGTGATGCCAACAACGCACACACTTTTCATGTGCTGATGCTGCAACCTTAATAGCTAAGCCTTCAATCTCAGATTGAAGCGCATCATCCGTTTTTTCATCGAAAGAATGCAATCGTACATAGGAAGTAATTAACACAAATCGCAATTCATCGCCGAGAAACTCAAGTTGCTTTTTAACGTCATCACTACAGTAAAGTTCAACCTCTGCATCCAATGAACCACCAATCGCTTTACTTTCACGCAATGGCTCAAGCTGCTTATTGACTTCATCACGAATTGAAACAATCGCTTCCCATTTGCTTTGTCTTGCTGCTGCTTCTGTTTCATTAATATCTATTTCATACCAATCTTCAAAGAAAATAGACTCACCTCTTTCGCCTGGTATAAATTGCCATATTTCATCAGCAGTAAAACTAAGGATTGGTGTTAACCAACGTACCATCATTTCAATCAAATGATACATTGCCGTCTGTCCGGAACGTCTGGCCAAACTATCTTCAGCTGAGGTGTATTGTCTATCTTTAGTGATATCGAGATAGAAACCACCCATCTCAACAACACAAAATTGATGTAACAATTGATAGATCAAATGGAACTCATAATTATTGTAAGCCGTGATAATTTCTTTTTGTAAACGCAATCCATGTTCAACAGCCCACTTATCTAAATCCAGTAACTCTTCATAGGGCACAGTATTTTTTTCTGGATCAAAACCATCAAGATTAGACAGTAAGTAACGTGCCGTATTTCTAAAGCGTCGATAAGCATCCGCAGTACGTTTCAATATTTCATCAGAAACACTCATCTCGCTGCTGTAATCAGTCGACGCCACCCATAAACGCAATATGTCTGCGCCCAGTGTTTTGAAAATCTGTTTTGGCGCAACCGTATTCTGCAACGACTTTGACATCTTTCGGCCTTCAGCATCGACAGTAAAACCATGCGTCATAACAGCTTTGTAAGGCGCATAACCATTCATCGCTATGCTGGTTTTTAATGATGAATGAAACCAGCCTCGATGTTGATCTGAACCTTCAAGGTATAAATCCGCCGGTGCTGAGCTTAGTTCATTATTTCTACGTTCCAAAACACTGTAGTGAGTCACACCAGAATCAAACCAGACATCTAATGTATCAGTCACTTTTTGATAATCGGCGGCATCGTCGCCAAGCAATTCTTCAGCTTGTAAATCAAACCAAGCTTCCATACCTTCTTTTTCGACACGTTGTGCTACGAGTTCAAACAGTTCTGTTGTTTTCGGATGAAGTTCATTGGTTACTTTATGAATGAATAAAGTAATAGGTACGCCCCAGGTACGTTGCCTTGAGATACACCAATCTGGGCTCGCCTCTAGCATGTTCTCAATACGCGCTTCACCCCAAGCAGGAATCCACTGCACATCTTTTAATGATGCCGTTGAATCATCGCGTAAATTATTCTGACTCATGCTAATAAACCATTGCGGTGTAGCACGAAAAATCAATGGTGTTTTAGTACGCCAGCAATGAGGATAGCTATGCTGGAAAGTTTTATGTTTTAAAAGTTTATCTTTACTTTGCAGTAGTTCGATCACTTTATCATCGACTTTATATACATGCTCACCAGCTAGTAGTTCGGTGTTATCGCGAAAAACACCACTCTCATCAACAAGGTTCAGCGTGCCAATGTCATACTGTTTACCAACAATAAAGTCATCCATGCCGTGATCAGGCGCAGTATGCACAGCACCTGTGCCCGCTTCAGTCGTAACATGATCACCCAATATAATAGGAACAGATTTATCATAAAAAGGATGCTGTAATAATTGATTCTCCAGTGCGCTACCCTTGCATCGCCCAACAATTTTGTATTCTTCAATACCATAGCGTTGCATCGCATCTTCATGTAATGCGTCAGCAACTAATAAACATTCTCTACCCAAGCCTGCATCACACTCGACTAATACATACTCAAGTTCTGGATTTAATGAAACGGCTTGATTGGCAGGTAAAGTCCAAGGTGTGGTCGTCCAGATAACAACTGATACCATGCCCTCAGCATCAGTACCACCCATAACACTTTTAATCGCAGCTTGATCAGCACAAGTAAAACGAACATCAATCGCATGTGAGGTTTTATCTTGATATTCAACCTCTGCTTCAGCCAGCGCTGAACCGCCTACAACACTCCAATAGACTGGTTTAAAGCCTCGTTGTAAATGACCTTGTTCAGTAATTTTGCCCAGCGCGCGAATGATATCTGCTTCGGTTTGGTAATCCATAGTTAAATAAGGATTATCCCAGTCACCAAGCACACCTAAACGTTTAAAATCCTCACGCTGACCATCCACTTGTTTCTTAGCATAGTCACGACATTTCTTTCTGAAGTCTTTATGTGAAATTTTATCGCCGGCTTTACCTGCCTTTTTCTCAACATTGTGTTCAATCGGTAAGCCATGGCAATCCCAACCTGGCACATAAGGCACATCTAAACCACTTAAGGTTTTACTCTTGATAATAATATCTTTCAGAATTTTATTTACCGCATGACCAATATGAATATCACCGTTTGCATAAGGAGGACCATCATGCAAAATGAATTTTTTAGCACCGTCACGTTTCTTACGTAACTGTCCATACAAGTCTTCTTTATACCAACGTTTCAACATTTCTGGTTCACGTTGAGCAAGGTTTGCTTTCATAGGGAAAGCTGTCTTTGGTAAATTAAGTGTGTCTTTATAACTCTTCATTTATTATTCAATTATTAATTTAGATTTATTTAATATTATTAATTTCAAATTTTCGCTAGTTCTAATTTCGCTTCAAACTCTCTCTGGCATGTTCAATATCAATATGCATTTGATCAACTAATTCCTGCTCTGATGCAAAGTGCATATCACCACGTAGTTTTTCCACTAACTCAATTTGCAAGTGTTGCCCATATAAGTCTTGATTAAAGTCCAGTATATGAGCTTCGAGCACGACTCGTTTACCGTCGAACACCGGTCTTGAGCCGACATAAACAATAGCCGCTAAAGTATCTTCAGCCGCACCGTAAACACGCCCCGAAAAAATACCTTCAATAGGTGAAAAATAACGATGTAATTGTATATTAGCTGTAGCAAAACCTAACTCTCTGCCACGCTTGTCACCGTGCACTACACGCCCACTAATACGATAAGGACGACCAAGCAATTGCTTTGCTTTTGTCATATCACCATCCGCAAGCGCCTGTCGTATTAAAGTGCTACTGACTCGTTCGCCATTCAGAAGAAAAGAATTTGTCTCACTTACTTCAAACTCTTTCTCTTGAGCTGCTTTAACTAAATACTGATAATCCCCTTCCCTGTTTTTCGCAAAACGAAAGTCATCACCAATAATTAATTTCTTAACCGCCAATGCCTTCAACAGAATTTCATCAACAAAATCGTTCGCTGATAAATTAGCCAGTTTTTCATCAAAGCGAAGGCAAACAACGCGGTCAATATCATGCGATGCAAATTGCTGTAATTTTTCTCGCAGTCGCGTTAACCGTGACGGCGCTTTATCAGGAGCAAAATATTCAATCGGTTGAGGTTCAAAAATAACGACCGTTGATATCAAACCATTAATTTTAGCGCTCTCTTTTACCTGATCAAGCACAGCATGATGGCCTAAATGCACACCATCAAAATTACCAATGGTTGCGACACATTCTTGCCTTTGCAGCAGTAAATTATGCAGTCCGCGAATAAATTGCATTTGTCACCAAAATCCGTGGATTATACCGATCAATGCTGCGCTGTCATGTGTTGCCATCGCAGTCCTGTTATCCAGAGCACAATAAAATAGCAGGCCATCCCGGCAGCAACCCAAACAGACAACATGCCTACCCGTTCAAATACGTTCCAGGCAAACCACTGCTCTGGTTGCGCGACAAAATACTGAATGAACAACGCCATAGCAACAACCGCTGCGATAATTTGTAAGCCAAACTTAAACCAACCAGAAACGGGGATATACACACCTTGTTTTCTTAGCAAGATAAATAATATCAGTGCCTGTAAACAGGCTGATAGAGATGTTGCTAATGCCAATCCAACATGTTGCAACAAACCAACCAAAAGGAAGTTAAAAACGATATTAGAAACCATCGCTATTGCGCCGACCTTTACCGGCGTTT
>JBMZNW010000043.1:0-10771 GCA_049619915.1 Gammaproteobacteria bacterium | reverse complement strand
GGCGACATTGATAATGGTTAACATTAAAATGAAAGTCAGGATTAATTCCAGAATGAATGATTGCATTGCTGTGCCGCTGGGAATGGTTGCTCCTAAGGTTGAGTGTTCTGCAAACATGAACGAGATGACAATACTTGCTGCAATGGCGCCAAGTATCTGCGCGATGATATAAGGCGCGACTTTATTCTTAGGAAATCGATTTGCTAGCCAGAAAGCGATAGTCACTGCCGGGTTGATATGTGCGCCGGAGATATTACCCAGGCTGTAGATAACCGCCGCAACGACCATTCCGAAAACCAGCGCAATGCCCATATGTGTGATGACGCCGCCGTGCAAATCGTTAATAACTATTGCTGATGTGCCGGCAAAAACCATGATAAATGTACCGATGAATTCAGTGAAAGGTTGGCGTAAGTGATTCATAAAATTGATTATCAGGGGCATTTATTTCAATTTGATTACAATATTTGCCTTGATTTACCTTGTATCGGGCTAGCAAGCCCGTATACTGCGCGTCCGCTTGTTGTTGGCTAGGCTAAAATACTAATAGCAGGTTGTATTGATGTATTTTTTCCAAAGGAAAACCAATGAGCAAAACTGACGATATTCCCAATTTGAAATTCGACGATCTGTCGCTTTCTGACAATGTTATGAAAGCGGTGAAAAAAGTCGGTTATGAAACGCCCTCACCGATTCAAGCTGAAATTATCCCCCATGTTTTAGAAGGTCGTGATGTTATCGGGCAGGCTCAAACCGGTACCGGAAAAACCGCTGCTTTTGCATTACCGTTATTATCAAAAATCGATCTCAAGCAGAAATCACCACAGGTTTTAGTTTTAGCGCCAACACGCGAATTAGCCATTCAAGTTTCTGAAGCATTCCAACAATACGCCAATTTTATGAGAGGTTTTCATGTTCTGCCGATTTATGGTGGGCAGGAATACGGTGTGCAATTACGTCAGCTTAAGCGTGGTGTGCAAGTGGTTGTTGGCACGCCGGGTCGTGTTATGGATCATATGCGCCGAGGTACCTTGAAGCTCGAGCAATTAAAGTGTCTTGTTCTGGATGAAGCCGATGAAATGTTACGCATGGGTTTTATTGAAGACGTTGAATGGGTGTTGGAACAATTACCTGAACAACGTCAGATTGCATTGTTCTCTGCAACGATGCCGCCCGAGATTCGCAAGATATCTAAAAACTATTTAAACGAACCAGAACAGATCACAATAAAAACAAAAAACATAACGGCTGATACTATTCGTCAGCGTTATTTAATGGTTAATGGTAGACAGAAACTTGAAGCCTTAACAACAATTCTGGAAAGCATGACCTTTAATGCGATTATTATTTTTGTTCGTACTAAAGTTGAGACGATAGAGTTATCCGAAAAATTAGCCGCTCGTGGTTATGCCAGTACCGCATTGAATGGTGATTTAACGCAAAAGATTCGTGAACAAACGATACAAAAGTTAAAGAGCGGTAAGCTGGATATGATAATCGCAACGGATGTTGCTGCTCGTGGTTTGGATGTAGAACGCATCAGTCATGTTATTAATTACGATATCCCTAGCGATCCAGAAGCCTATACACACCGTATTGGCCGAACAGGTCGTGCAGGACGTGAAGGTGAAGCTGTCTTATTTGTGACCAATCGTGAAAAACGTTTATTAAACATGATTGAAAAAGTCACAGGCAAAAAGATTGAACGCATGCAGTTACCAACGGCAGAAACAATCAATCAAGATCGTATTCAACGTTTTAAACAAAAGATTACCGATACACTCGAAAACGAAGATGTTGAATTATTTAATTCCATTATTGAAGAGTATCAAACTGAAACCGGTCGTTCGGCTATTGAAATCGCTGCTGCATTAGCGAAGATAGAACAAGGCTCAGAACCTTTTTTTGTTGAAGCAAGAAAACAAGAACCAAATAAAAAAGCACGAAACAAAAATCAGGCAAAAGACAGAGAAAGACAACCAAGGCAGTCAAAACCGGATAGAGATATGGAACGTTTTCGTATCGAAGTTGGTAATGAGCATGATGTAAAGGTGAGTAATATTGTTGGCGCAATTGCCAATGAAGCCGGTGTTGATAGTCAATATATTAAGAACGTCACGATATACGATGATCATTCAACAGTTGACTTGCCGATTGGTATGCCGAGAGAAATTTTTCGTGAGTTAAAGAAAGTCTGGGTTGTTAATCAACAGTTAAATATCACTCGTTTAGGTGAAAAAACCGAAGCGCCGAAAAAACCGAAGAAAAAGAAACAAAGAAAAACAGCCGCTGAAAAGCGTAAGCGCGTTAAAGGTCAGGAAAAACGAGCGCGAAAATCTAGATCTGCCAGTTAAGAAAATTCTTTAATAAAGTCAGCCCAGCGTGCTGACTTTTTTCTGGATGAAACTGTGTCGCGAATAAATTATCTCGCGCCGCAGCTGAGGTATAGCGACAAATATAATCTGTATTTGCCGCAATATCGGACTCCTGTTTTGCATCAACATAATAACTGTGTACAAAATAGAAGCGGCTACCATCTTCAATGCCTTGCCATAAAGGATGACTTTTAGCCTGAAATACTTTATTCCAGCCCATTGATGGAATTTTATAAGCGTTGCCCTGTTCGTCTTTGACGTTATCTTCAAAGCGAACAACATTACCCGGTAGTATACCCAAGCCTTCGACGCCACCGTCTTCTTCGCTGTGCTCCATTAACATCTGTAAGCCAAGGCAAATACCGAGGAAAGGTTTGTTTAAAATGCATTCACGAATAACATCATCGAGTGCTTGCTCTTTTAAATGTGTCATCGCTTGACCAATCGCCCCCTGTCCGGGAAACACGACTTTATCCGCAGCTAAAATAGTTTCTGCTTTATTGCTAACGGTGATCGAGTGCTCTTTGCTAGCAACTGTTTCCAGTGCTTTAGCAACAGAGCGAAGATTACTACTACCGTAATCTAAAACGACAATCTTAGTCATATTCATTACCAAAAATGCTTTTAAAAATAGTGATTTTTTTGTTAGTGCTAGAAAGCAACGCGCGCAAAACCGGAGTGTATAAATTCATACATGAGGATTTGAGCACGTAGCTGACGCAGCAATAATAAAAAAAGTGCATTTTAAAAAGTGTTTTTTAAAGAGCGCCCTTTGTTGACGGCAGAATCCCTTCCATACGAGGATCAATTTCAACAGCGACGCGTAAAGCACGACCAAAGGCTTTAAATATTGTTTCAGCAATGTGATGCGAGTTACGCCCACGAATGCTATCAATGTGCAAGGTCATCATCGCGTGGTTAATAAATCCCTGAAAGAATTCAAATACTAAATCGATATCAAAATCGCCAACTCTCGCTCTTGGATAATTTGCATTATATTCAATACCGGGACGACCTGAGCAATCTATAACGACGCGCGATAATGCTTCATCGAGCGGCACATAAGCATGCGCATAACGACGTATACCTGTTTTATCGCCGAGTGCTTTAGTAAAAGCCTGGCCGAGCGTAATACCCACATCTTCTACTGTGTGGTGCGCATCAATTTCCAAATCACCATTGGCTTTGATTTCCAAATCGAACATGCCATGACGAGCAATCTGATCAATCATGTGTTCCAGAAATGGAACACCTATTTCCAAATCAGCTTTGCCTGTTCCATCAAGATTTATTGAAACCTCGATTTGAGTTTCTTTGGTGTCTCGTTTTATTGTTGCACTACGATTCGTCATAATCCTATATTACCTGAAAAAATAAGCGTGATAGGATAACCTTAAGTCGCATTATTACAAAGAAATACAATGAATTATCCGTAATGGGAGTAGAAATGATCGATATTGATAGTATTAAGCAGTATTTACTGAGCTTACAGGATCAGGTTTCAACTGCTTTACTGCAAATGGATGGCAAATTGGAACTGCGCGAAGATGAATGGCAGCGTGAAGGCGGCGGTGGTGGTCGTTCTCGCGTGATGAACGGAGGTGAAATATTCGAGCAGGGAGGTATAAATTTCTCTCATGTATTTGGTGATAAGTTACCGCCATCGGCGACGGCAAGTCGTCCCGAATTAGCCGGGCGATCATTTCAGGCACTGGGCGATTCGTTGGTTATTCATCCATTAAACCCTTATGTGCCAACCACGCATATGAATATCCGTTTTTTTGTGGCAGAAAAAGAAGGTGAAGAACCCATCTGGTGGTTTGGTGGAGGTTTTGATTTAACACCGTATTACGGTTTTAAAGAAGATGCGCGTCATTGGCATGAAACAGCGAAAGCCTCGTGTGATGATTTCGGCGATGATAAATATCCGAAATATAAAAAATGGTGTGATGATTATTTTTATTTAAAACACCGGCAAGAACCTCGAGGCATCGGCGGTTTGTTTTATGATGATTTGAATGAAGATGGTTTCGAACACTGTTTTAGTTTTATGCAAAGTGTTGGAGACCATTTTCTAAAAGCTTATTTGCCCATCGTTGAGAAACGTAAAGATACAGAATACGGCGAACGTGAACGTCAGTTTCAGCTTTATCGTCGCGGACGTTATGTTGAGTTTAATCTGGTTTATGATCGAGGTACATTATTTGGCTTACAATCAGGCGGTCGCACAGAATCAATACTCATGTCGCTGCCACCATTGGTACGCTGGCAATATGACTATCAACCCGAAGCAGGATCGGCTGAAGCTGAGCTTTATGATGTGTTTCTTAAACCGCAGGATTGGTTAACGGTTTGAGAGATGAATTAATCGGTTTCTTCGCGACTATTGCAGCGATAGTGATATTTTTGTCGCTGAATCATTTCTATAAAAAGAAATTCGAAAAAAATTTAATAGAAGGCAAACAAAAAGTAGTCGGCGCAGCAATCGTGATTATTTCAATTATTGCGGCGTTTGTTTTAATGTTTTGAGCTCACTGCTGAAGCCAGAATGTTACAGGCCCATCATTAGTTAAGCTGACTTTCATATCTGCACCGAACACACCTGAACCGAGGGAGTTATATTGTTTGCGTGCATGTTCAATTAAATAATCAAATAGCGGTTTTGCTTGACTCGGTGCAGCGGCGTTGGAAAAACTTGGGCGTAAGCCTTTTTGCGTATCTGCTGCTAGAGTAAATTGCGGGACTAATATTAAACCGCCTTTTGTGTCGTTAAGGCTGAGATTCATTTTGTCTTCACTATCAGAAAAGACACGATAGTTGATTATTTTATCGAATAGTTTTTCAGCATTACTTTCGGCATCGTTTTTTTCAATGCCAATTAATACTAAAAGACCGGTGTTTATTGAAGCGACAGTTGTATTGTCGATATTTACCGAAGCTTGAGTGACGCGTTGTAGTAATCCAATCATTCTCTGATTGGCGTTAAGATGCAGCTAAATTATTTTGAGGAAGTCGAGAATATTAACAGCGAAAATAGCGACAGCTGCAACAAGGACGACCCATTCCATATTTCTACGCGCAAGAAAACCAGTGAAATGTAAAACTAGCACGACTACTGACAGGATGTAGACAATATAAAAAAGCATCTGTTTGTTCCCTAAATAAATGAAAGTTATAAAACGGTTCGTTTTTTAAGTCTAATTGTAATCTAATTTATGACCATTTAGCCAATATAAATGTATTGAATTAGCGACATACTGCACAAATTACAGTTTTTTCACGCCATCAGCGCTGGCAATCAAGACAATATCAGCCGGTCTTTGTGCAAAAAGCCCATTTGTCACAACACCAACGATTCCATTTAATTGTTGTTCCAATTCAACTGGCTTTTCTATCTTCATATTATGTACATCAAGTATGACATTACGGTTATCCGTGACGAAGCCTTCGCGTAGTTTCGGTTGGCCGCCGAGTTTAGTAATCTGTCTCGCAACATAGTTTTGTGCCATCGGGATAACTTCAATAGGTAAGGGAAAACTTCCTAGTACAGAGACCAGTTTGCTGTCATCAACAATGCAAACAAATTGCTTACTTGCTGCGGCAACTATTTTTTCTCTGGTTAATGCGCCACCGCCTCCTTTAATTAAATGGCGTTGTTCCGTGGTTTCGTCAGCGCCATCAACATAGACAGGAATTTCACTCACATCGTTTAAGGATAAAACCGGAATATCCTGTTGTTTCAGTAATTCTTCGCTGGCAACAGAGCTAGAAACGGCGCCTTTAATGCGGTCTTTTATTTTGCCCAGTTCCTCAATAAAAAAGTTTACCGTACTGCCGGTACCAACGCCGACAATGCTATCGTCTTCAATATATTTTATTGCTGCCTTGGCAACCTCTTTTTTTCTGTCATCTTGTGACATAAACTCGCTCCGCTTAATTAGTGAGATGTGATGTTAAATGTTATCTTATGCCAATGTTTGAAGAATACAAAAAGTTAATTGAAGAAGCGGGAAAGCGTATCTATACCGTTGCCAAACGTACGGATCTGGATCATGCCCCACAGCTTACACAGCGCTACGGTAATAATATCTGGTTAAAGCGGGAAGATCAGCAACCTGTTTTTTCTTATAAGCTACGTGGCGCCTACAATATGATTGCTTCATTGTCTGATGATGAACGACAACGTGGTGTCATTACTGCCTCTGCTGGGAACCATGCACAAGGTGTCGCATTAGCAGCGCAAGGCCTGGATATGCAAGCTGTTATCGTGATGCCGAAAACAACACCGGATATTAAAGTCAGCTCTGTTAAGCGTATGAATGCTGACGTTGTTTTACATGGTAATACTTATGATGAAGCCAAAGACCATGCATATAAACTATCTGAAGAATCAGGCATGTGTTATATCCCGCCTTTTGACCACCCTTTGGTTATTGCTGGACAAGCCACTGTTGCCGTTGAGTTATTAGAGCAGCATCCAAATAAACCAGATGTGATTTTTGTGCCTGTTGGCGGTGGTGGACTTATTGCCGGTATCGCTGCTTATGTAAAAGAAAATCATCCTGAGATTAAAATCATTGGTGTCGAACATGATGAAGCGCCAAGTTTGCATGCGGCTTTTGCTGCAAACGAACGCGTTGTTTTAGAACAAATCGGTATTTTTGCTGATGGTGCTGCGGTAATACAGGTAGGTGAAGAAAACTACCGTATTTCCAAAGAACTGGTTGATGAAACTTTATTAGTCACGATTGATGATATCTGCGCAGCAGTAAAAGATATTTTTGAGGACACGCGTTCGATACCAGAGCCGGCAGGTGCATTAGCCTTGGCTGGCTTAAAACAATATGTTGAAAGAGAACAGCTAACGGATAAAGAACTGGTTGCTATTTTCAGTGGAGCGAATGTTAATTTTGATCGCCTGCGACATATTGCCGAGCTTTCAGCGTTAGGTGAAAACCGGGAAGGTTTATTAGTGATTGGTATTCCTGAACGTCCAGGTAGTTTTCGTCGTCTTTGTTATGATCTTGGTCCACGTTTAATTACCGAGTTTAATTATCGTTATTCTGATAATGATGATGCGTTTGTCTTTGTTGGTGTGCAACTTAAAAAAGGTGTCGCCGAGAAAGATACGCTAATAGCGCAATTGAATGAAAAAGGTTATGACGTTACTGATTTAAGTAATGATGATATTGCAAAGATGCATATCCGTTACATGGTCGGTGGTCATGCACCGCAGGCAGAAAATGAAGTTATCTATCGTTTTGAATTTCCCGAACGATCTGGTGCTTTATTGCATTTTCTCAATGAAATGAACGAACGCTGGAATATCAGTTTGTTCCACTACCGCAATCACGGTGCTGCTTATGGCAGAGTTTTAATCGGTTTCCAGGTAAAAGAACAAGAGCGCGATGAGTTTGAAAAGTTTGTTAATGGAATAGGCATTAAGTTTTGGAAAGAGACGGATAATCCCGCGTATAAAAAATTTCTTGCTTAGTTTTTAGCATTTCATGCACTATAAATGTGCGTGTTTGAAATATTTCATAAATATTAAAGTTTCACATTATCAATCCGATACAAGTGATCTTATTATGACGATATTTAAAATAATTTATGCAAGCTAATGTGGCTCAATTTAATACTGATTATAAAGATATTTCCGAATCATTAAGTTTCTTTAATGGTAGTCATTGTGCCGACTATTCAAACTATAAATTATTTTCAGCTTTCCAACCTATATACAGTATTGCCCATCGAAGAATTGTTGGCGTAGAAGGATTACTACGAGCAGTTGATACTAGTAAGTCTTTTGTTCCTCCATGGAAACTATTTAGTAATAGTAATAATGAAGAAGTTATGCTTTTAGATAAACTGTGTCAGGTTATCCATATAGATAATTTCCTAGCTTTAGATGATAACAATGTCTGGATCTTTCTAAATGTAAACCCACTGTCGTTACATAATGTTGAAACATTTGTTAACTATCTGGACGTTCTCATTAAAGATAGAGGGCTGCCGCCACATCGCATCGTTATAGAAATATTAGAGTCAGGAATAGACAGTGAGGAAGGTTTGCAGGAAGCATTGGCACACTATAAAGAACTGGGCTGTTTGATTGCGATAGATGATTTTGGCGCGGGTCATTCAAACTTCGAACGAATATGGCGAGTACAACCGGACATCGTAAAGTTTGATCGAGCCATGGTAAATAGAGCGGGTCAATCACCAAATATTGCAAGCATGATGAAAGGTATTGTTTCTTTGCTTCATAAAAATCGTTGTATTGTCTTAGCTGAAGGGATAGAGAATGAAAAAGAAGCGATAGTCTGCATGGAAGCAAATGTTGATTTAGTACAAGGGTTTTATTTTTGTCGGCCATTTATGTTGTCAGAACCGATGGAAACGGATGCTAATATTTGGCCTCGATTAAACGATCTGTTCTATGAGTTTTCAAGTAAACAAAATGAACGTACACATAAGCAATTAAATGATTATAAAAAGAGGTTTCAGGAGATCATGGGGCTTGAAGATATTGAGTTAATTGCTGAATATATGTTTAAGCTAGATAGAACGATAAGGCTGTACAAAATAGCAGAAGATGGTCGTCAAAATATTTCTAATTTGGAGTCACCTAATTTTACCAATAATAAAACGAGTAAAATGGCGCCGTTATTAAAAGCAAAGGACGCATCATGGCAGCATCGACCTTATTTTACTAAAGCCATACATAACCCAGGGAAAGTTCAAATCTCCGATCCTTATTTGTCAATTCCTGACGGTAAAATTTGTATTACTTATTCAGTAAAGATTGAAGATAAGAAAAGCCCTTATGTGCTTTGTTGTGATATTTATTGGGATGATTAACTGAATATAAATAATAGTTTTTATTTTATGGTTACTATCATTTCTTTATGAGGCTAAAAAATAAATATAAAGCTCAGGAAACAATACTTAATTCCCGTTTCCAGCCAATTTTCTTTTCAATATGAGAAATAATCATTCCAGCAATATCTTTACCTGTCGCAGATTCGATACCTTCCAGACCAGGAGAGGAATTTACTTCAAGTAATAATGGTCCATTTTGGGAGCGGATAATATCGACGCCTGCTATTTTTAAGCCGAGAGTCTTTGTTGCCTTCAATGCCATGGCTCTTTCTTCTGGTGTTATCTTAACAATAGAAGCTGTGCCACCTTGATGCACATTTGCTCTAAATTCACCTGGTGCTGCTTCTCTTTGAATTGAAGCAACAACTTTTCCATCAATAACAAAGCATCTTAAATCTTTACCGTCTGCTTCTTTTATAAATTGCTGCACTAATAGATTTGCTCTTAGTGCTTTAAAAGCATTAATAACACTCTCTGCCGCTTTTTTGGTTTCAGCCAGAACAACCCCTCGTCCTTGTGTGCCCTCTAAAAGTTTTACGATTAATGGCGCACCACCAACCATTTCAATTAAGTCGTTAGTATCCATAGGTGAATTAGCAAACCCGGTTGTCGGTATATTAATTCCGTTCTTTAACATTAATTGTAATGAAAAAAGCTTATCTCTTGATTGAGAGATAGAGCTTGATGAGTTAACAGTATAAACACCCATGCTTTCAAACTGTCTAGCCAACGCACATCCATAGAATGTAACGCTTGGTCTTATTCTGGGGATAACTACATCAAGGTCACCTAACACTTTGCCGCCACGATAGTGTGCTTCGGGATCAACTGCATCTAACTTCATATAACACTGCTTAATATTCAGGAAGACCATATCATGACCGCGTTCTTCACCGGCCTCTAAAATTCTCTGGTTACTGTATAACTCCTGATTACTTGCTAATAAGCCTATTTTTAATCCGCTCTTTTGTTTCTCTTTCTTACCGTAATATTGATTTAATTGCTTTTCTGTTACTTCACCTAAACAAAAACTAAGAGACGGATCAACTAACATGCGGCCGCTCATTGCTTCGCGACCAAGTAACATTCTATAACCCATAGAATCGCGATTGGCGAGAGTGAGTTCAATTTCCCAGGCTTCATCTCCAGCCTTAATCATTGCACTAATAACATATCTTGTTTCAGATATGCCGCTGGAACTTTTTACAACTCTTTTATCAATAATGGGTTTTTCACAACGAATAACAACACGACGATTATTCTGCAGTGGATGAACTTCAAAACTAACCCATGAATCTCCATCACGCCTAAATTTTTGAATATTAAAAGCATGAAGCGAAGATGTTTTTGCTCCGGAATCAACGCGTGCTTTTATAGCGCTTATACCTAAATCAGGAAAAGAAAAAAGCGAATTTTTAACAAAGTTATTAAATGCTCAAATGCCAAGTGTCTGTTTTACCTCTCCAAAACGTGTAATAAAAGATCTTGATTATTTTGAAAAAAATGGATTGAAT
>JBMZNW010000042.1:362-10866 GCA_049619915.1 Gammaproteobacteria bacterium | reverse complement strand
TTTGTCCATGCTAATGAAGTTGGTGCACTACCTGCTGTTTCATCGGTATGTGAATTTCCACCTTTGTTGTGTGTTATATATCCATTTACTAAATAGGTATCATTTGTTTCAACATCAATTGATACAATCTCACTTGTTTGATTGATTAAATCAATTGAAGATATTGTTACCTCAGTAATACTACCACTTACTTCTCTAATTAGTTTATCAGATGTAGTGATATTAAAAATTTCTTTAAATCTATATTCTCACTTAAGTCTTGATTAAGGTTTTCTTCAGCAAACATCATTGTGCTTTCAATGAAGATAACATTGGCATTCAAATTTGACTCAAGCAGAGACTTTGCTTCTTCAATTGAATGAGCAATAGAACAATTTGCTCCAGCGGCAGTTAACTGCTCTTCAACACTAAGACAATTGCTTTCACGGGAATCAATAATAAAAATATCTTTGTTAGATAAATCAGGTATCTCTTGACATGCCTGTGATTGAGCGGGCAACCTTACTTCTACAAAAAAACAGCTTCCTTTATTTTCTTCACTTTCAACCCAGATTTTCCCTTGCATCATCTCAACAAGGCGCTTGGAAATAGTTAATCCTAACCCAGTTCCGCCATACTTTCTTGTCGTTGATGTATCGGCTTGCGTGAAACTGGCAAAGATTGTTTCTAATTTATTTTTAGGAATACCAATCCCTGTATCTCTAACACTAATCAATACCGCTTCTTCACTACCCTCGACTTTATTTAATGAAATAACAATTTCACCATCTTCGGTAAATTTAAGCGCGTTACTTATTAGATTCAAAATAATTTGTTTTAGTCTTCCCGGATCACCTAAGCGCGCTAAGTTAATATTCGCATCGACACGCGTAACAATATCAATATTTTTATCTGACGCTTTTAACGCATAAATCTCTGCAACTTCTTCTATGAGTTCTATAACATTAAATGGAATCTCTTCGAGAACCAGTTGATCTGCTTCTATTTTTGAAAGATCTAAAATATCATTAACTAAACTTAGCAGTGCGTTACCTGCTTTTCTAAACACACTAACATATTGATCTTGTTCAGGTGTAAGCTTGGTCTCATACATTAAATCACTCATACCAATAATGGCATTCAGTGGTGTTCTGATTTCATGACTCATACTGGCAAGAAATTCGGACTTCATTCGAACAGCTTCAACAGCTTCATCTCGGGCTATAGCCAGTTCTTTTGTCTGTTCCTCTACCTTTTTCTCAATGACAGCATTTCTTTTTCTGAGTTCTTCTTCTTGTTGTGCCTTGGCTCGCACTAAACCATATAACATCATCAAAATACCGACACTGATTAACAAGGCAACTAAAAGCAAATGATGCTCTAAGTCTTCAAAAAACAAATCTTTTTCTATAATGATCCTTATCGAGTAAGGTGGTAGTTCGATCCTTTTTTCTTCTGTTAATACTTCTACTTTCCAACCATCTCTTGAGGCTGGGTCATTAGCTTCATTAAAATACAGTAATTGTCGTCCATATAGGTTTGAAGTATCACTAAACATAGTAATGGATAAACTACTATTTTGCGCTTTATCGCCAAGTAATTTTGTTGGCGAGACCAAAACAGAAACAACGCCTTCAACTGTTCCTGCATAGTTCTTTTTGTTTATTAAAGATGAATCATCATGCTTATAAATTGCTTTGAATAACCAATACTTTCTATCCGGATCACTTTCCAGATCAGGCGGCGAAGGAACAACCGATCTTGTCGATATAGAGGTATCTATTGCATCTGTGTATTTCGGATTTGAATAAATATCTTCATTAATTTTTATTCTGTTTTCTTTTCGAGCTGTTTCATAGCTTAAACGGAACTCATTCACTGACTCAATTCCAGTAAAGGCGTAATAATTAATTGCTTCAATATGATTATTTCGTTCAAGGATATCCTTAGAAAACGCTTCGAACTGACTTGATGAAACATGGTCATTAGATGAGACAAAGGAAGCGACGTTATTAGTTACATCATTGCCTGAAAGAACATTATTAGTGACAGACTGTTGAATAGAAAGGATTTCAAAATGAAAGTCTTTTTGTTTCCGTTCTATTGATGTCTTCCATGTACTTTGCATTAGCGTAACACTAAAAGCAAAGCCTAGCATAAACGTTATAAGATATGTTGATTGGGTTGATATCCCCCGATTATCAGCCTTTTGCAAAATATTTCCTTTAATTAGACATATTCAATTTCGACACGCTTAAGATAATCATCTAATTGTTCAATATTTTCTTGTATAGCTTCAGCATTACTTTCCTTGCCTGCTATTTCTATTTTTGCTCCGAGCTCAGACATTAAATCAAAACCATAGCCACCACCTACACCTTTGATGCTATGGCCAATAGAAGTCACATTAACAAAATTACTTTGCAGTAATTCTGCGCGAAGCTTATCGACATCCAGAGCTCGGTTTTCCAAAAAACCAGGAATTAAATCTTCAAGGTCTTCATCAACTTGAACAATAATTTTTTCGTTAGACATATTTGTTATTCTCTAGCTTTTAGCCTTATCAGTCACTTTTTTATCACGAAACCTTGCTGGTTCAATATCATACTGATTCAGTAATTTATAGAATTCTGTTCTATTACGACCGGCTATTTTTGCCGCATTTGCAACATGACCATGGGTAATACGTAAAACACTTAATAAATAGCCTTTTTCAAAAGCCTGTTTTGCTTCTTTAAGTGTTAGCATATGAACAGGATCATCATGAACCGCCTTCTTTACCAAACTTAAAGATATATTTTTCGTTTTTGATATAGTCGCACACAAATCAACCACATTAATTAACTGTCTCACATTTCCAGGCCATGGCATGGAAGTTAGGTAGTTCATCGCATCTGGTGAAAACTTCTTTTTTGGCTTGTGATTATTTTTTGAAAACTCATTAAGAAAATATTCTACCAAGACAGGAATATCATCTTGCCTATCAACTAGATTAGGAATCTCTAATGGAACCACTTTCAAGCGATAATATAAGTCTTCTCTAAACTCACCTTTCTTCACCGCTTCTTCAAGGTTTTTATGCGTTGCAGAAATTAATCTGACATCAACAGGATAGGTTTTTGTCGAACCTACAGGCCTTACTTCAAAGTCCTGTAAAACGCGTAATAATTTAACTTGCAAGGCAAGCGGCATGTCGCCTACTTCATCAAGAAAAATTGTTCCTCCATTTGCTGCTTGAAATAAGCCTTCATGTTTTAAATTTGCTCCGGTAAATGCACCTTTCTCATGCCCAAACAATTCTGACTCGAGTAAGTGTTCTGGGATTGCGCCACAATTAATCGCTATAAATCGTTTATCTCTACGTGAACTAGCTTGGTGAATTGATTTAGCAATTACTTCTTTACCGGTACCGGTAGAACCAGTAATAAATACTGACACATCATTATCTGCAACCAGACTGGCCATTTCAATAATGTCAGACATAGCCTTACTTTTATAAACAATATTTTTTGAAAGCGCATCTAGACAAGACTTGTTTACAATAGGACTCACTTTCTTAACTGTGTCGAGAAACTCTTTTTGCTCTATTGGCTTGGTTAAAAATGCTGACGTGCCTAAATGCATTGCTTTTATCGCATCAGGGATCTGCGCCCGGCCACTTAACATAATGACAGGCAATAGTGGGTTTTCATCATGGAGTTCATTTAATAGCGTCATGCCATCCATTTCACCCATGTATAGGTCAGTAACGACGACATCAGGCGAATAAATGCCAATTAAACTTAATGCCTCCCTGCCAGACTCTGCTTTTTTTACATCATAATTTTCTTTTAGCAGCCAATTTTCAAGTAAATTCAGAACATCCCTTTCATCATCAACGATTAAAACTTTAACTTTAGTATCGGTTTTTTCTGTAAGCATAAACTTTTCTTTATATTTCAAGTGTATATTTTGATGATATTAGAATAAATATAGGCAGTTTATAGTACCTTGTCACTCAACTGTGACAGATTTAGCAAGATTACGTGGCTGATCAATATCAGCCCCTTTGATCACTGCGACATGGTATGCAAGTAATTGTAACGGCACGGTATATAAAACAGGTGCCATATAGTCATATAAAGCATTGATTTTCAATACATAAATACCTTCTCCCGATTCAACCTCACTGGTTTTATCAGCGAAAATATAGAGCTTTCCCCCTCTCGCCTGAACTTCCTGTAAATTGGATTTTAATTTTTCTAATAAATTATTGTTTGGTGCAACCGCAACTACCGGCATGTCATCATCAACCAGCGCAAGCGGACCGTGTTTTAATTCTCCTGCGGCATAAGCCTCAGCATGGATATAAGATATTTCCTTTAATTTTAATGAACCTTCCATCGCGACAGGTAAAAAGCTTCCGCGGCCTAGAAATAAAGCATGGTGCTTATCAGCAAAGTCTTTTGCCATCTTTTCAATATCATCTTGATACTGAAGAAGCTGATTAACTCGACTAGGCAAGCTTTCAACTTGCTTAACTAATGCTGTTTCATCTTCTTGAGAAATACCATTATGTTTCGCTATAGCAATAACAAGCAAAAACAAGCCAACTAATTGCGTAGTAAATGCTTTTGTCGATGCCACGCCTATTTCTGGTCCAGCATGCGTCAGGAAAACGAGTTCAGCTTCTCGAGTCAGAGAACTTTCAGCAACATTACAAATAGCTAATGTACTTAAAAAACCGGATTTCTTGGCAAGTTGTAAAGCCGCTAATGTATCAGCTGTTTCACCAGATTGAGAGATAGAAACAAATAAACAATCATCAAGTACAACAGATTGTCTATAACGATATTCGCTAGCTATTTCTACCTGACAAGGTATGCCAGCAATCTCTTCCAGCCATGAAGCAGCAATAAGACCAGCATGGAAACTGGTTCCACATGCAGCTATCTTTACTGCTTTTACTTTTTCAAATATTGAATCTGCATTTTGACCAAACTCATTGGTAACGACTTGATTATTTTTAATGCGGTTTTCAAGAGACTCTGCGATAGCATTTGGTTGAGAAAAAATCTCTTTCAACATGTAATGTCGATAACCTGCCTTATCTGCAACATCTGCACTTAATTCAGAGATATTAACCGATCTTTCGACTACGTTTTGATTCGCATTATATATAGTTAGCTCACCACGTCTTATGTCAGCAACATCACCCTCTTCGAGAAAAATGAATTGTTGTGTCACAGGTAATAAAGCAAAAACATCGGATGCAATAAAATATTCACCAATGCCCACACCAATAACCAGAGGGCTACCCTGTCTAGCTGCAATTAATCTTTCCGGCTCAGCATTATTGATAACCCCTAAAGCATAAGCCCCTTCTAATTGTTTAATGGTTTTAAATACTGCCTGTAATATATCTTCTGATGATTGCAACGCTGCATGAACAGCATTCACAACAACTTCTGTATCTGTTTCCGAGCTAAAGGTATAACCTGACCCTATTTGTTTGGCGCGAAGTTGTTCATGATTTTCAATAATGCCATTATGAACCAAAGCAACGTTGTCACGACAAATGTGCGGGTGTGCATTTTCAAGACTGGGTTTACCATGCGTGGCCCAACGCGTGTGCGCTATACCTGTCCCACCAATCAATGGTGAATTTTCATGTTCTTGTTTAAGCTGATTAACTTTTCCTAGTACACGAATTCGCTGTAATTTTTTATCATTATTAATTACAGTCAAACCTGCAGAGTCATAGCCTCGATATTCAAGGCGTTTAAGTCCTTCCAATAAAATGGGAGAGACATCTCTTTGAGCAACCGCGCCAACTATTCCACACATAAAATTAAATATTATTTTTTATCAATATAAGTATCATGACTCATGAAGCGTTTTGATTCATCCATAATATATTCATTAGCTTCAATTTTTGCATGCATCTGTTGATTAGGCGATAAATTACCTGATGCTGCTATTACTGCAATTTGAGTTTCTGCTTTTTTATTTCCTTGCTGCGATGCTGCGAAATACCATTTATAAGCCTGGTAATTATCTTTTTTCGTACCACGCCCAAAATTAATCATATCACCGTAATTTCGTTGCGCATCTGCATGACCCGCTTTTGCTGCACGTTCATACCACGCAAGTGATTTTTTATAGTCTTTTTCCTTACCCAAACCTAAGGAATAAATTATCCCAATATAGTTTTGCGCATTCGTATCGCCACTTTCAGCAAGAGGTAACCACAAATTAAATGCTGTTTTATAATCACCTTTATTAAATGCTTTTTGTGGGTCAGTTTCTTTGCTGCATGCCGTGATACAACATACTATTATAAAAGTTAACAGATATTGTGAAGTTTTTACCATTAGCTAATTATTCATTAACTCTCTTTTGTCATCATTATAAATAAATATGCAGAATGACTATAATAACTACACCAACTGGCAATCCCTAACCATTTAAAACCTTCTTCTAAAACATATTCAGGATCTGTCACTAAGGTACTCAAATAAACATAACCTAAAAATAAAACAACAGTCATAAACAATGACCAAGCGTATATACGAATAAATTTCCGATTATAAACTATTAAATAGGCGCATAAAGCAACACATACAACACCTGTTATTGCTAACAGTTCTCTTATAGCGAGAACGCCATCGCCTAATACAGACATAGACAAACAAGATAGCGACAGTAGAAGAACAATATAATTGGTTTTTAATAGTGTTTTCCATATCTTCAAAAAATAAAACAAGGTAAATGCCGCTAATCCAATATAGTAAGTTTTTTCTTTTATATTAAAATATTTTGGTACCCAGTACTCATGAAAAGAAAAGTAGTCATCCAATAAAAGAAATGCCGTAAATAATGCAGTATATAGAAGGAATTGCTTAATTGATTTTGATAATTCATTTTTAAACGTATATCGAGTAAAAATGCAAATGAACGAGGTAATCGCAAACAACATAATGCCAAAGTCTGAGATTACCGTGTGCTCACCAAAAGCGGCGATCATTCTTTTTTCAGACTGAACACTACCATAAACAATCAAGACTAATATGGCACTTGCAACAGAAAAAGTCGTATTGAGATGCGAATGGGAAAATCTCGGCTTATGAGATTTTATTTCATTATATATATTAGAGATCATAATAACTTATATTTCAGACAACTTGGTCGGGGCGAGAGGATTCGAACCTCCGACCCCCACAACCCCATTGTGGTGCGCTACCAGGCTGCGCTACGCCCCGTTTTGTTTGAAAATATAACTTAAGACAGACATTTCCAGCCATAATAAATACAAACTGCTAATGTCTCTTTTTGAAAATTATCGTCTTAGAAGATCCAGAACTTCTTCAAGCTCGTTTCTTAATTGCTTAATGATTTGTTGACTCTGATTAGAATCGTCTTTTGCTTCATCGCCAGAAAGTCTTAATCGAGCACCACCAATAGTAAAACCTTGTTCATAGAGCAAGCTTCTGATCTGTCTGATGAGAATCACATCATGACGTTGATAATATCGACGATTACCACGACGTTTTAGTGGCTTTAATTGCGGAAACTCTTGTTCCCAGTAACGCAATACGTGCGGTTTCACAGCACAAAGATCGCTGACCTCACCTATTGTAAAATATCTTTTTCCCGGTATAGCCGGTAATTCACTATTGTTCGACGCTTCCAGCATATGCCTCTACCCGTGCCTTTAATTTTTGACCTGGACGAAATGTCACTACGCGGCGTGCGCTAATAGGAATTTCTTCACCCGTTTTGGGGTTTCGTCCGGGACGTTGATTTTTATCTCGCAAATCAAAATTTCCAAAACCGGAAAGTTTGACCTGACTCCCTGATTCCAATGCAGAACGAATTTCTTCAAAGAACATTTCTACGATTTCCTTGGCCTCACGCTTATTTAAGCCAAGTTCTTCGTATAACTTTTCTGCCATTTCCGCTTTTGTCAGTGCTGCCATAATTGTTATCTCAGTTTTGCACCGAATTTATTAAATAGACCATCTAATATATTTCCTATGATGGATTCAACCTCTTCATCTCTAAGAGTGCTAGAAGTTACTTGAAAAGTCAAGCCTAAAGCCAGACTTTTTTTCTTTTTTTCAATACCTTCGCCCTGATATACGTCAAACAACTCTAGGTTAGATAACGCTTCTGTAGCATTACTTTTAATAAAACTAGTGACTTCAAACAGAGGTATTTCCTCATCAATTATAATAGAAATATCGCGTTTTACAGATGGAAACTTTGAAATAGGCTGGAATTTAACAACGTTCTTTTTATTAAGATAATTTACTTCAAAATCAAATAGATAAACATTTTCTTTCAAATCTAGTTTTGCAGCTATTTTAGGATGTAATTGCCCGAAATAACCTGCTTTGACATCATCTATTAAAACATCAACTGCTTGCCCCGGGTGCAGAATTTCTAATTCACTTTGCTTGAGTTGCACTCTCTCCATTTCGACAGTAGAAGTCAAAATAGCTAGCACATCATTCTTCAAATCATAGAAATCAATTGAACTATTATTTATATCCCATTGTTTTTCATAAGTATTACCATAACAAAGTCCTGCTATATGATAATTTTGTTTAAGTTCTTCACAGCCTTCAAAAATTAAACCCGTTTCAAATAACCTGACTCTATCCTGCTGGCGTTTGATATTGTATTTCAAAGAATTAAGTAAACCGGTAATAAGACAGCTACGCATCTGAGACAGCTCTGGTGCGATTGGATTTGCTAATACAAGATTTTTTTCTTTATTATTTAATACCTTATCGACTTCTGGATCGATAAAGCTATATGTAATTACTTCCTGATAATCATTATTTACCAATATTTCACGAAGTTGTTTTACCGATGCATGAAATGAATTTGGCTTGCGCATAGCAAGATGATTCGATGGAGTGGCAACATTAATCGCGTCATAACTGTAAATTCGAGCTAATTCTTCAATTAAATCCACTTCAGTTTTTATATCGAAACGATGTGAAGGAGGAATGATAAACCATTGATTTTCTTTATAATCAACATTCATTTCTAACTTAGAAAAAGTGTCAGAAACAAACTGCTCATCTAAGTCTATGCCTAATACTCTTTTAATTTGTGATTTTCGTAAAATGACTTGCTCATTTTTCGGCATATCCTTTTCACTAATCATTTCAATGACAGAGCCTGCTTCACCACCACATAATTGCAAGATAAGTTGACTCGCCCTTTCTATCGCTTTCTCCTGTAATTGAGGGTCAACACCACGTTCAAATCGATGAGAAGACTCGGTATGTAAGCCGTATTGTCGGGATTTACCGATGATTGATTCAGGAAGAAAAAATGCACTTTCCAAGAAGATGTTTTTGGACTCCGTCGTCACAGCACTATCAAATCCACCCATAATGCCCGCCATGGCCAGCGGCCCTGAATCATCTGAAATTAAAAGTGTATCGGATTTAAGTTCATGCTCTGACTCATCGAGCAATTTTACTTTTTCATTTCCATCTGGAAAACGGACATTGATATCGCCTTTTAATAAATCATTATCAAATGCGTGCATAGGTTGGCCTAACTCAAGCATGACGTAATTAGTGATATCAACCACTACATTAATACTGCGTACACCTGAGCAACGTAATTTTTCAGACATCCAAAGCGGTGTTTTAACGTTTGCATCAACATTTTCAATAATTCTGCCAATATAATGAGGACAGTCTGCTTTTGCTGACAATTTGATGTTTCTACTGGCTTTTGACGTAACTTTTACTGGTTCAATTTCCACGTCAGCTAGTTCAACATTATTGAAAACAGCAACTTCACGTGCGATACCTTTGAGGCTGAAACAATCGCCTCTATTCGGCGTTAATGAAACATCAATAACAGTATCATTAGTATCAATAATGTCTGCTAGTGGTTTTCCAAGCTCTTCTGAATTAGATAATTCAATAATCCCATCATTGCCCTCGCCTAGTCCAATTTCTTCGGCAGAGCATAACATTCCGTACGATGTCACTCCTTTTAGAGCCACGGCTTTAAGCTTGGGTTTATCAGCTAATGTCGCGCCTACTTTTGCTAAAACAGTTCTTAGACCTTTCCTAACATTCGGTGCGCCACAGACAATCGTTAATAATTCTTTTTCCCCACAATCGACTTCACAAATATGAAGTTTATCTGCATCAGGATGTTTAGAAACAGATTTAACTTCTGCAACTACTAGTCCATCAAATACAGAGCAAGCAGGCTCATCACCATCAACTTCCAGACCTGCCATTGTTAATTGATGCATTAATGTTTCTGAATCAACATCAGGATTAACAAATTCTCTTAACCAATTCTCACTGAATTTCATATTCTTCTTCCTAAAGACATAAGGGTGTTTCTGAAAATAGTGATTTTTTTGTAAGAACGAGGAAGTACCACGCGCACGACTGCATGGATGCAGGAGATAGAGCGACGCAGGATGCTAAAGCCGAGAACCGCAGTGTATAAATTAATACATGAGGATTTGAGCATGGAACTGACGAAGTTATTGCGAAAA
>JBMZNW010000042.1:0-352 GCA_049619915.1 Gammaproteobacteria bacterium | reverse complement strand
CCTCAGTGAAATTGTTTTAGAAAACGTAGATCATTATCAAAAAATGAACGCAAATCATCGACGCCATAATAAAGCATCGCCAATCGTTCAACGCCCATACCAAATGCAAGCCCAGTATACTTTTCTGGATCGATACCCACATTTTTAAGTACATTAGGATGCACCATGCCGCAACCTAATACTTCCAACCAACCACGTTCGCCCATGATATCAACTTCAGCGGAAGGCTCTGTAAAAGGAAAATAAGAAGGGCGAAAACGCACTTGTAATTCTTTTTCAAAAAAGATTTCAAGAAAATCGATCAATAAACCTTTTAATTCAGCAAATGTTACAGACTCATCAACAATAAGCC
>JBMZNW010000041.1:0-10871 GCA_049619915.1 Gammaproteobacteria bacterium | reverse complement strand
TCGCATATTGTTTCTAAAATTTCTTTCGCTTCATCAATAGGAATAGCATAATCATATTTACTGCGTTGTATGCCTATAGTTTTGCTTTTTATATTGAGATTGGCTTTGTCACCATTAATGCGAATGCGGACAGAGCTTTTTTCATTGCTGCCCATATAACCCTGAACCATATAAGTGCCTTCATCAGCATGTTCACGCCAGCCGTCATTAACGATTAAATATTTTTTTTCTATTTCTGTTCCCATGATAATTATTCAAATTTTAAATGTTTGTTTGCTAAATAAATGATCCACAATACTGGTAGTCCCATTAATGAAGCGACTAAAAAGAATTGGCTATAACCAATATTTTCAACGATAGAGCCAGAGTAGCCGCCAATCAATTTTGGTAGCAATGTCATCAATGAACTAAATATGGCGTATTGCATCGCAGTGAAAGAAATATTCGTTAAGCGCGAAAGAAAAGCAACAAAAGCAGCGCTGGCTAAGCCAGCCGATAGATTATCTGCCGATATCACTAAATAAAGTAACTCAATGTTATAACCTTTGATGGCTAAAAGCATGAATAGCAAGTTTGTTATCACTGTTAATAATGCGCCGACAAATAATATTTTTATAACACCAAAGCGTACAGAGAGTATGCCGCCCAGAAACCCGCCAAGTATTGTCATGAATAAACCAAAGGTTTTGACGACAGAAGCAATTTCAATTTTGCTATAACCGAGTTCCTGGAAAAATATATTGGCAATTACGCCTAGTACAATATCGGATATACGATATAAGCCAATCAAAGCTAATAGAAGTAATGCTAGCTTCAAACCATAGCGTTGAAAAAAATCAAACACAGGTGCGATATAACTTTCTTGAATAACTTGTTCTTTTATAGATAATGTCATTAATAAGAAAGCAACGATGACTCCTGTTGTTAGTCTCAATAATTCAATGCAAAAGTTTGAGATAGCATGATTGTTAAAAACGCCGTTTAATGCTTCTTTCCATGTTGAAGCAAGTTCAGAAGTTAAAGCAAAAGAAATCACAAAGCCGCTTACTGCGAGTGTAAATATGGCGAAGAACTTAATGTAAGTACTTGTTGGATATTTTATTTCAATATTTCGATTGCGTTCAGGCTCGTTAATAATCAGCGTTGTTGCAACACCAACGAGCATAACTAAAGCCATACAAGCATACGTTATTTGCCAGGCACTGTAGTTATACGCGTCTATTTCTGAGCCAAGATATCCAGCTATAAACAAACTGCCTGCACCTGAAATCAACATGCCTATTCGATATCCGGCAATATAAGTTGATGACATTAACGCCTGTAAATCGGAATCTGCTGATTCAATACGATAAGCATCTATAACAATATCTTGCGTCGCTGAAGAAAAACCGAGCATTACAGCGGCAAGCGCCATTAATTTTAATTGGCTTAATCCGGAAGAGGGATCAGTAAACGCCATCAGTAATATTGAAACTATAATGGCAAGTTGCGAGACAAGTATCCAGGCGCGTCGTCTACCAAGTTTACGCGTTAAGAAGGGAAGAGGAAGACAGTCGACTAATGGTGCCCAGACAAACTTGAATGAATAACCTAATGCAGCCCAGCTAAAGAATGTCACTGTCGCACGTTCTACACCTGCTTCGCGTAACCAGAGACCTAAGGAAGAAAATATTAATAAAAGAGGTATGCCCGCCGACAAGCCAAAAAACAGCATGGTAATAACACGAGGGTGTAGGAATGCCTTGAAACTATCCTGCCAGCTTTTCATTCGTTATTATTTTTTATTAATTAAAGTCCCTCTAGTTTACTCTAAAATATTAAAAATTATTAAATAATAACGACGTTACTGGTATCTATCTGCCCAGTCTGTTTTTCCTGTTTTGATGTATTGCGTCTTTGTAACCTTGCCAATAGGCTTTTTCTCTTTGATGCTGATACTTGTTGTAGTTGTGCGCGTAAGAATTGTGATTATAAATTCGACTATAACTAGGACGTAATATTTTGCTTGGGTAATAATACTTTTTATTACCATGTGAATAATTATATTGCTTACTTCTGTACGAATAAGGCGCGTAATCGTACTTATTAAATTTTTTCTTTTTATAGTGGTGGTTGTTATAGTTATATTTGTTTTGTTTGTATTTATTGTATTTATTGTATTTATATTTGTTTGAATAATAGCTAGGGGAGTAGTGCTTGTAACCGTAAGAGTTATACTTATAGGCTGGCGGGTTTATAATGATTTTCACATCAGCTAATGCGCTTATAGAGTAAGCAAATAATAGCACTATGCCTAAAACGGTATTTTTGATGATTGATGACATGCTCCGCCTCCAATTAATGAACTTTGCCATTTAGAGGTGCAAAAATAGAAATGGTTGCAAAAATTAATTCACCACGAGTTGAAATTCATTACTGTACACAATGCCGGTTTATTTTAAGGGCTAACTGGATAGCTCAGGAGTTGCTAATGACATTCGCTGATGATCTAGGCGAACTTGCTTTAGTGCCTGCAACAGGTGGTGTATTTACTGTGCTATTAGACAGCGAAGAAGTTTTTTCACGAAAAGAGCAGGGGCGTTTCCCTGAGTCAAAGGAACTGAAACAACTAATTCGCGATAGAATCAATCCGGAAATGGAACTAGGCCACAGCGATAATAAAAGCAAATAAAAGGCAATAAAAAAGAAGATTAAGTATTGCTACTTAATCTTCTCTTGCGACACGAATGCCGATATGTTCGTAGCTGGAGTTAGATTTAAATTTATCGCGCGCTGCAGTTCTTAAAGATTGTTCAGGGCTAATAAAAGCACCACCACGAACAACACGTTGGGTACAATCACCGCCTTCCCAAACACTTTCATCACTTGGTGCGGACTTGTAATTAGGGTGCCAACAATCGTGTACCCACTCAGCGATATTACCGGCAGTATCATATAAACCAAATTGGTTTGCACCGAAGCTACCAGCTTTCATTGGTATATTGGTATTCAATTCCTGATTACAGCCGAGGAAACAATGTGCTTTGTTAGGCTCCATATCATAACCCCACCAGAATGAAGATTTTTTACCACCTGATGCAGCATATTCCCATTCGCTTTCGCTTAACAAACGGTATTTTTCCCCCGTTTCTTTAGAAAGCCACTTCACATAGTTATAAGCATCGTCCCAGGAAACATTAAATACGGGAAAGTTATCACCCATGCCTTTTGTTTTAGGTATTTTTGCGCCAGAAGCGTTTGCATAAGCTGTGTACTCAGCAATGGTAATTTCTTTTTCACTGACGGCAAATTTTTCAATTGAAACAGTATGTTTCGGTCTTTCTTCCGCTTTCTTATTACTACCCATAGTGAATTCGCCAGCAGGAATCCAGACCATAACGGGACCTTTACCACCTGATTTCAGACTGTCTTGAAATGTTTTTTCATCACCAGCCGCTTTCGTTTCTGTTTTTGCAGGAGAAGGAGTAGCAGCAACTTCTTCAACAGTTTCTGTTGCTTCTTCTACTGTTGCAACTTCTTCAGCAGCTTCAGTGGTTTCTTCTTCAATAACAGCTTCTGACTCTTCGGCGACTAGTTCAGTTTCAGGTGCCGATTTATCCCCGCCACTCATGGCAAAGAAAGCGCCAGCGCCAATAATAATGATGACGGCGGCTGCGATTCCGATAAATAATCCTGCTTTACTTTTTTCAGGTTTATCGGATGATTCTGGAAAAGACTCAGGTTCTTGTTGAACTGGAGCAGCAGGTTCAACTGGAGTAGGGGCTTCAACAGTGGAGATTTCGTTTTCATCTGTAATATCGCCGATAGCAATTTCAGCGGTAGAATCCAATGGATCTTCAGCAGGCGTTTCCTCAGCAGCGGCTTCAGCTGCCGCAGTATCTCTAACCTGTACGACAACGGCTGTTGTATTATCTTGGCGCGGCATATTCGCTTCTTCAACCGCTTCCATTAATGCATCCGCACATTCTTTTGGCGATTCAGACCAATCAGCATATTGAATAATTTTGCCAGAACTTAATGTATCTAAACCGTCACTACATAAAACGATTCTGTCATTAGGCAGTAATTCAAATGGCTCTGTAGAGACGTCTATTTCATTGATATCTTCACCAGTTATCGCGCTCATCAGCATATTGCGTGATAGGCCGGGTTCCGGTTCAACAGGCGTACCGTCAGCTTCCATACGATCAAGAAAACCGCCATAGCTATGATCAGCATTCTTTTTCGCCAGCTCTCTTTCACGAATAAGATAACAGTGGCTGTCACCAACGCTGGCCCACCACATTTTCCCTTCTTCAAGGATTGCGGCGACCATGGTACAGCCCATACCCGCTAAAGCAGGAGTTTCGGTTACTGTTTCTTTAATAGAGTTATTTGCTTTAACAACGGCTTGTTCAAGAATTTCAGCAATATTATCTGTGGGGTAATTGGCAGAGACATGTTTATTAAATGCCTGAACGGCCATATTACTGGCAACGTTACCGGCTGCATGACCGCCCATGCCATCGGCTATGACGACTAATGCACTGGGTTTGCCGTTTGCATCTGTGAGATGAGTAATTAAAAACGCGTCTTCTTGATAATCTCTTGCGCCGTCGATCTGTGAGCCAGCTAATTCAAATTCAAGTGCCATACGTTAAGATATCCCCATCTGTATGTTCGATAAAATTATTTAAAGTATTGATATTATTTATTATTAATTAGTACTTAACGTAGAAAATACTGTATTCATAATAGTAATATATTATGGTTCATAATCTTACCAGTCCATCACTAATTTACAAAGAAATACGTTATTAAAATCAACAAATTAGATTATCAATTAGCGCCTATTTAGCAACACAATGACGATATCAGCCAATAAAATTAGTGAAATTAAAGCAACGCTTGAAAAAGTACGTTCAACAGAACGATTTAGATTGCTGAGACAGTTTAATAATTTAAAGAAAAAAGCGGATAACAAAGCTTCGGATTGGGAAAAGTTACGCAACAAAATAGAAAATTCTATCCAGATTAGACAAAGCCGACTGGATAATCGGCCTGATTGTCATTTTGATGATGAGTTACCCATTAATCAGCACCGTGAAAATATTACTGAGGCATTACAAAATAATCAGGTTGTTATTATTTGCGGTGAAACAGGTTCGGGTAAAACAACCCAGCTTCCGAAACTTTGTCTGGCATTAGGTCGCGGTGTTGATGGCTATATCGGTCATACGCAACCGAGAAGGCTCGCCGCGAAAACAGTGGCCAGACGTATAGCAGAAGAATTGAAGTCGGATTTAGGCTCGCATGTGGGTTACAAAATCCGGCATCAGGATAACAGCAATAAAGATTCCTATATTAAGCTCATGACTGACGGTATCTTGCTTGCCGAATTACAGCAAGATCGCTATTTAAATCAATATGATACGCTCATTATTGATGAAGCACATGAGCGTAGTTTGAATATTGATTTCATCTTGGGTTATTTAAAACAACTGTTACCGAAACGACCAGATTTAAAAGTCATCATTACTTCGGCAACGATTGATGTTGAACGTTTTTCGCAGCATTTTAATAATGCGCCTGTAATCGAAGTGTCCGGGCGAACCTATCCTGTTGATGTGTTGTATCGACCGCTTGAAGATGATGGGGATGACGAAGATGAAAGTGAGGAAAGAGGACGTGAACAGGCCATACTCGATGCGATACACGAACTGGGCTCATATGATATGGGCGACATTCTTATTTTTCTTGAAGGCGAAGGTGAGATATATGAGATCGATAAATTTTTACGAAAACAAAACTTACGTGATACAGATGTATTGCCGCTTTATGCACGCTTAAGTTCATCACGACAAAATAAAATATTCGCACCACATAATCGTCGGCATATTGTCTTAGCGACGAATGTTGCTGAAACATCATTAACTATTCCCGGTATTCGTTATGTGATTGATAGCGGTATGGTGCGCATCAGTCGTTACAGTTATAAAAGTAAAGTACAACGATTACCGATAGAAAAAATATCACAAGCAGCGGCGAATCAACGTAAAGGTCGTTGTGGTCGTACCAGCGATGGTATTTGTATTCGTTTGTATAGCGAAAGAGATTTTTTATCGCGTACAGAATTTACACAACCGGAAATATTAAGAACCAATCTTGCTTCCGTTATTTTGCAAATGAAAACCTTAAATATTGGTGATATAGAAAGTTATCCCTTTATTAATCCGCCAGAAAGAAAGTTGATTAATGACGGTATGCGTATTTTGCAGGAAATCAATGCGCTCGATAAAAAAAACAAACTGACACCGATAGGGCGTAAGCTGGCAAGATTTCCAGTCGATCCACGACATGCCAGATTATTATTAGCTGCGAATGAATTTAACTGCCTTAATGAAATGTTAATTATTGTTGGCGCGTTCAGTATACAAACGCCAAAAGAACGCCCGCTCGATAAACAGGAAAAAGCCGATAAAGTGCATGAGCAGTTTGATGATGAAAACTCGGACTTTTTATCGTTTGTAAACTTATGGCATTTTTATCAAAAGCAGGCAAAAAATTTATCACAAAATAAGTTAAGAAAGTTATGCCAGACAAACTTTCTGTCTTATACGCGTATACGAGAATGGATAGATATACATCGGCAGCTACGTCATGTCTGTACTGAAATGAAACTTGTTATTAATAGCCAGCCTGCAAGCTATCAAAATGTGCATTGCGCCATATTAACCGGCATGCCAAGTCATGTTGCCTTTCTATCGGATAAACATGAATACACAGGTGCAAGAGATGTAAAACTGAATATATTTCCTGGCTCGGCACAGTTTGATAAAAAACCAAAGTGGCTGGTCGCCGCAGAACTGGTTGAAACAACGCGATTATATGCACGCTGTGTTGGACGTATCGAATCACAATGGCTTATTGGTACCGCAGCGCATTTATTAAAATACAATTATTCCGATGCGCATTGGCAAAGTAAAAGCGCGCGTGTTGTTGCGTTTGAGAAAATTAGTTTATATGGCATGACATTATCGGCAGGCAAGCTCGTTAATTATGGTCGTATTAATCCTGCGGAATCAAAAGCCTTGTTTATCCGTAATGCATTAGTCGATGGCGATCTGGAATCATCTGCAAACTTCTATAAACACAATAATAACCTCATAAATGAAGTTCGAGAGTTAGAAAAGAAATCGAGAAGACCAGATATTGTTGACGAAGAAGTGATTTATTCGTTTTACGATAAAGCCTTGCCCGTTGATGTTTGTGATGGACAATCTTTCGCAGCATGGGTGAAGAAGCTAGATAAAGATCAGAAACAAGCTTTATGTCTGCAAAAAGAAGACATCATGAGTCATGAAGCCGAGCATGTTACCGAAAACATGTTCCCTGATACGATTCAATCAAAAGGCATTAATATTCCTGTTGAATATAAATTTGAACCCGGCAAAGAAGATGACGGGCTAAATATTGATGTGCCTGTCGCGGTATTAAAACAATTTGATGAACAACAAATGGATTACCTTGTTCCGGGTTTGATTGAAGAAAAAATTGTTGTCTTGTTACGTTCCTTACCCAAGCAAATCAGAACAAAGATTGTGCCTATTCCGCAAACGGCTGCCGAGTGTGCGCGAAATATTACTAATCGTTCTGTTTCCTTAAAACAAAACTTGTCTGTGTATTTATTTAAAACGCGTTCTGTAGATATTAAAGAAAGCGATTGGCCAGAAACAGTTTTGCCTGAACATTTAAAAGTAAATTTTAGAATTATTAATGCGGATAATGAATTACTTGGGACGGGTAAAGATATTGTTTTATTAAAAGAAGAATTTGCCAATGAAGCAGACGATGCTTTTACTGAACTTTATGATAGGGAGTTTGGCACAGAAGAAGTTGTAAAATGGGACTTTGGTGAGTTACCCGTTAAGCAGGAAATAAAGATTAATGATGATGTGATCGTTGTCTACCCGTCTTTAATTGAAGATGAAGGCAAGGTTTATAAACATGCATTCGAAGCGAAAGAAAGCGCCGAATATTATTTGCGTTACGGTTTGCGAGAGTTATTCAAACATGAAGTAACAAAAGATATTAAATACATGCGAAAAAACCTTCGCGGTATAGAGAAGCTGGCATTGATGTATAGCAATATTGGTTCAAAAGATGAATTGATTAATGAAATTGTTAACCTCTCTATTGATGAAACCTTTCTTTATGAAGACGAACCGATACGCAAGCAGGATCATTTTTTCGCTACATTATCGGAAAATAAACAAAATTTGTTAATGAATGCAGAAAAGGTTTGTATTTTGCTAGAAAGAATACTGGATAAGCAAAGAAAGGTGTATTCCAAGTTATCGGATGCGGATGTTGTGAAACATGTTGGTGCATGCAGCGATATAGAAGAGCAAATGGAATATTTAATCTTTGGCGGGTTTATTAACGATGTGCCGTATAAATACTTGCAACAATATCCGCGTTATCTGGAATCCATACTAAAACGTATTGAAAAACTGGATGGCGGACAGCAAAAAGACCAGCAAAATACACGACTTATCCAAGAACATTGGCAAAGAATCAAGAAATTAGTAGATAATGCTTATGAGACAGATAGTTTTACAACTTCGTTATATGAATATCGATGGACGATAGAAGAGCTGCGGATATCGCTGTTTACACAGGAAATAAAAACGAAAATGTCCATTTCAATAAAGCGTATGGATAAAATATGGGATAAGTACAGGGATACAGTTTAGGGAAAAAATAATAAAAATGAGCAATAAAATGAAAAGCATAGGAAATGTAAAATAATGGCTGAACAGTCAATAGAGTTTTCAATTTTTTTAATTTTTACCGGTGCTGCTGTATTTGCAACACTGGCTTTATATGCGCGACAAGCAATGATTGTTGCGTATATTGCGCTTGGCTTATTGCTTGGGCCTTATGGTTTGGGCTTCGTTACTGACCATGAATTAATTGAAGGTATTTCCGAGATAGGCATTATTTTCCTGCTTTATTTGCTAGGTCTTGATCTGTTGCCGCAACAATTATGGCAAATGTTACGAGAAGCTGTTGTCGTGACCATAAGTAGTTCTGTCATTTTTGCTTTGTTTGGTTTTGCTATAGGTTATTTATTTGGTTATGAAACTTTACAAGCTTTGTTAATCGGTGCGGTAATGATGTTTTCCAGTACCATCATCGGATTGAAATTATTACCTGCGACAACACTGCATCATAAACACACCGGACAAATTATTATCAGTGTGTTGTTAATACAGGATTTAATCGCCATTATTATTCTGTTGTTACTGCAAGGTTACGGCAAAGGTGGAAACTTGATAGCAGACATTGCAATGCAGCTCGTTTACTTGCCACTGTTAATTGCTTTTGCCTACGTTATAGAACGCTATGTTTTAATTAAGTTAATTGAACGATTTGATACGATTCATGAATATATCTTTCTGTTAGCCATCGGTTGGTGTCTTGGTGTTGCTGAATTGGCTCATTATGTCGGCTTGTCTCATGAGATCGGTGCGTTTATCGCAGGAGTTACATTAGCTTCCAGTCCGATTGCCTTGTTCATAACAGAAAGTCTAAAACCGTTAAGAGATTTCTTTCTGATTATCTTTTTCTTTTCATTAGGCGCAGGTTTTAATTTATCTGTTGTTAATGACATTATCATTCCGGCAACACTACTTGCTGCAATGGTGCTTGTATTTAAACCGCTGGTTTTTGGTTGGTTACTGATGAAGCAGGGTGAGAAAAAATATGTGTCGTTTGAAACAGGCTTTAGACTAGGGCAGATTAGTGAATTTTCATTATTAATTGCTGTGTTGGCTGTTCAATCTGGTTTTATTGATGATAAAACATCGTATTTAATTCAATTGGCGACACTAATCACTTTTATTGTTTCGTCATACATTATCGTGATGCGATACCCAACACCTATATCAGCAAGAGATCGATTACGTCGTAACTAGTTGCTGTGGCTATGGAAGAACTATAAGAAGAGTAATAATATGAGCGAAGCATTAGATTATTTAATAAAAGTTAGAAAAGATGCGATAGAACCGTACTTCCAGTTTTTGAAAGAAGGCGGTAAGCATCTGGATGATAAAACTCGTTCTTTGTTATCAGTCATTACTAAAGTTGATGCGAAAACTGAAGCAGGATTAAAACAATATTTAAAACGCGCCTTAAAGCAGGGCAATAGTGCTGATGAAATACTCGATGCAATGCTAACCTGTATGCCAACGTTAGGTTTAAGCAAAATTATCTGGGCGATTGATATTATTATTAAAATGGATCTGCCGGAATTCGATGCAGATTTATTAACACAAACGAAACCTCAAACAGAAGCAACTAAAAAAAAACGTTGGATTAAATTAAAACCAATCGATGAGATAGAACAAGGTATCTCTCATCATGAGTTTGAAGGCAAAAGCTGCTTCATCAATAAAAACGGTGAAGACATACAAGTCTTCGACAGCGTATGCCCACATAGAGAAACAATTATTTCCTGTGACGCAATTGAAGGAACAACAGTAACGTGCTCCATGCACGATTGGAAGTTCAATTTAGAAAATGGAGAATGTGTTGAGAAAGGGAATCGACCGTTAAATAAGATAGAGAATAAAACTGAAGATAAAATTCTTTATTTGAATTTATAACGTTTTAACTCAGCGGTGTGAGCTTCTTCGCGTGTCGCTATGGAGTGATTGGTTAGAAACTATTTCTTTTTTTGCCAAATAAGCTAGAACTAATAAAACAATCAAAAATAGCATGAGTCCTAATAATGCATTTGAAACAAGTTTTACATACTCGATCAACTTCTCAATATCAGATTGAGCATTATTTACATAAAGTTTAGCTATTTTTCTCAGTTTCTCTTT
>JBMZNW010000040.1:0-10887 GCA_049619915.1 Gammaproteobacteria bacterium | reverse complement strand
CGATATTGAATCGATTCGTAATTATTGCGAAACAGATGTATTAAACACTTATCTTGTCTATCTACGTTACGAATTAATTCGCGGTCGTTTGACTGAAAACCAATATCAAGATGAATGTAATCAAGTTCAGGATTTATTGAATGATGACAATAAACCGCACTTCAAAGAATTTCTAAACGTCTGGCAAAAAGGTTAACTAATTATGGGCAGACGCCGTCGTAAAAAAATCCCGCAAGGGCTTTTCACTGCAACTATTGAATCCTTATCTCACGAAGGTCGTGGTGTCACGCATGTCGATGATAAAGTTGTCTTTGTTGATAATGCACTGCCTGATGAAGAAGTTGAGTTTCAGTATGTTTCAACTCGTGCAAAGTTTGCTGAAGGCGTGACAGAAAATGTAATTAAGGCAAATGAACAACGCATAGAACCGGGTTGCGAATACTTTGGTTATTGCGGTGGTTGTAGTTTGCAACACATGAGTCCAGAGGCACAGATTGAACATAAACAAAGTGTCTTACTAGAACAGTTTCAGCATTTAGGAAATGTAGAACCAAAAAAAGTGATGCCGCCAATCACTGGTTCTGTATTTGGTTATCGTCATAAAGCACGTTTAGGCGTGAAATATGTGCTTAAGAAAGAAAGGGTTCTGGTGGGCTTTCGGGAAAAGCGTAGTCCTTTTATTGCTGATATAAAACATTGTGAAGTATTGCATCCAGCAGTCGGGCATAAGATTGCTGATTTACAGGAATTAATCGAAAGCTTATCAATTAAAGATCAAATTCCACAATTAGAAGTGGCTGTCAGTGATAATGGTATCGCATTAGTTATGCGTCATTTAGCTGAGTTTACTGATAATGATATAGCGCAATTAAAAACGTTTGAGAAAAAACATAATTTCAAATTCTATTTACAACCCGGTGGTTACGAAACAGTACATAGACTTGAAGAGTCTGATAAATCAGAACTGTTTTATAGACTGGAAGACTATGATCTGAATATTTATTTTCAGCCTATCGATTTTACCCAGATTAATGTTGGTATTAATCAGCAAATGATTAATCGTGCTTTAGAGCTACTGGAAGTAAATGAAAACGATGATGTGCTTGATTTGTTTTGTGGAGTGGGTAATTTTACTTTGCCATTATCACGCAAAGCAAAATCAGTGGTCGGTGTCGAAGGTGATGAAGGATTAGTAAAGCGTGCAAAACATAATGCTGAAATGAATAATATTAATAATGTCGAGTTTTATGCTGCTGATTTAGCTGACTTCGATCAAGACTATGACTTTATGAAAAAATCATATAATAAGATTTTACTCGACCCGGCACGAACTGGTGCGAAAGAAATTATTGCTGCATTGAATATGAAAAATGTTGAATGCATTGTTTATGTTTCCTGTAATCCTGCTACCTTGGCACGTGATGCTGGAATATTAGTTAACGAAAAGAAATTCAAGTTAAAACAAGCGGGTGTGATGGATATGTTTCCGCATACAGCGCATGTTGAATCGATAGCAGTTTTTGTAAGGTAGCACTAATGATATTTTATCCTCATACTTCGTTAAAAATGTGCTCGCATACTCATTTATTGCACATAAACTCCGTTGCTGCGCGCATTTTTGCCTCGTCTGAGAATAAACTCTCTATCCGTGCGATGTTATAGTCTCGATAGTGAAGTTAATAAAATTATTAATACTTGCTTCTCTTCTCGTTTTACTTTCCGCTTGTGCTGATTCTAATCGAAACAGTATTGCTTTTGGTTTAAATGCTGCGCCTGTTACGCTTGATCCGCGTTTTGCCACGGATGCCATTTCTTATCGTATTACTCGACTGATTTACCGAAGCCTAATAGATTTTGATGAACAGTTTCAGGCGGTACCTGATTTAGCGAATTGGGAACAATTGGCTTTAGATCATTATCGATTTACATTAAATACTGATCGACGTGATTTTCATAATGGTATGCCGTTAACTGCATACGATGTAAAAGCCACATACGAATCTGTACTTAATTCTGAAACTATTTCTCCTCACCGAGCATCGGTAGAAATGATTGAGTCTATCAATGTGCTTGATGAAAACACGCTAGACTTTAAACTGACTCGACCTGATCCGATTTTCCCGGGGCGCCTAGTCATCGGTATTCTTCCAGCTAAACTAATTTCACAACAGCATGATTTCAATCGCTACCCTATCGGAAATGGCGAAATGAAACTAAATAATTTGAAGGACGATGCACGATTAAAATTGACTCGACTTAAAGATAATCAATTAATCGAGTTTATAACGTTAAAAGATCCTACAGTCAGAGTTTTAAAATTATTGCGAGGTGAAATTGATATTATTCAGGGAAACTTATCACCTGAAATAATTACGTGGTTATCAGAACGAGAATCTGTTCAGGTAAAACAAAAGCAGGGTGATACCTATACTTATCTTGGTTTTAATCTTGAGGATTCAATTACTGGGAATAATTTAGTTCGGCAGGCTATTGCTTATGCCATCGACCGCGAGGCTATTATTAAATATGTAATGAGAAACTCTGCGCGCAAAGCTGGCGCAATTTTTCCTGCTAATCATTGGGCTGGTAATAAAGCCTTATCAGGCTATGAATATAATCCAGAAAAAGCAAAAGAGTTACTTAGCCAAGCTGGCTATAATCAGGAAATACCGCTTGAGATAAGCTATAAAACTTCAAGCGATCCATTTCGCTTAAGACTGGCAACGATTATTCAAAGCCAACTAAAAGAAGCAGGTATTAAAATTGATATCCGTAGTTATGATTGGGGTACGTTTTATGGCGACATCAAAGCAGGACGTTTCCAGATGTACAGTTTGTCCTGGGTTGGTTTAAAGATGCCGGATGTTTTCAGATATGTGTTTCATAGTGATTCAATTCCACCGGATGGTGCAAACCGTGGACGTTTCGAAAATAAGCAAGTTGATGCTTTAATAGAAAAAGCAGAGCAGGAACCATTGTTAGCAAAACAAGCGGAGTATTATCGTGAGTTGCAAAAAATTTTAATTGAAACGTTACCTGCAATACCATTATGGTATGAAGATAATGTTGCTGCGATAAGGAATGACATAAAAGGATTTGAATTAAGTACAGACGGTAATTTTGACTCGTTAATAAACACAATAAGATAATAATATTTATGCATATTGAAGTATCAATTAAAGAACAAACATTAACGCTGTTTGAGGCGGACAAACAGCTTAAACACTATTCTATTTCGACAGCGAAGAATGGACCGGGTGAATTAATTGATAGCGAATGTACGCCTAGAGGTACACATATCATTTCTGAAAAGATTGGCGATGGCGCTGAAATAAGTTCAGTTTTTATTGGCAGGATTGCAACAGGTGAAATATACGAACCGGCATTACGTGAATTGCATCCAGAACGCGACTGGATTTTAACGCGTATACTTTGGCTCAGCGGTACTGAAGAAGGAAAGAACAAAGGCCAGAAAGACGGTGTTTGTGTCGATAGCCATGATCGTTATATTTATATACATGGCTCTCCCGATGATGTTGATATGGGAACACCTGGATCACGAGGTTGCGTACGTATGCGTAATAGTGAAATTATAGAATTATTTGATTTGATAGACGAAGGTACAGAAGTGACAATCAAGGAGTAATGTAAAACTACTACTGTTTCTCTCCTAATGCTTCAAGATCGGCTAAGTCTTTTGCTCTACCTGTTGCTTTTTTATTCTTGATAAACTGCTCACGACCAAGCAAGCTAACTTCTACTCCTCCGCATGTGCCTTTAACTTTGCCTGAAAATGCTTCTTCCCATTTTATCCCACTGATTGAAGTGAGGATATCTATGCGTCCGGGAGGCACGCCAAGCTGAATAATCTGTCCGGTTTCCATAAAGTCTTCTTTCTTTAACTCCAAACTGCCAAAACCAAAATCATCCAGCGCTTTAATTATTCGTTCTGCATTATCTGAATCTGGCTTTACATATAAATCAATATCGCCGGTGTAGCGAGGCGCACCATGATAGGCTAAAGCATATCCACCAGCGACAAGATAATTAATCTTGTGGGAGTTGAATAATTCTAGCAGTTCTTTGAAATCCGATAGAACTTCCATTAAATTCCTTTCGTAATTGATCAACAGCAGCTATACGTTCAGACGTAGGACGAGATAACCAGTATTCCAGATTATCTTTTATTTCATCATACTCATCGAGGCGATGAATTTTTACAATATGCTTTTCCATAGTGGGTTATTATAACATGCTTGATTTAATGTATTCATTAATTGTTAAAAATTGCTTATGACTGAAACAAAAATAAAAACACCATACGAACGTATTGGCGGTGATAAGGGTATACAAGAATTGGTCACTTTGTTTTATGACTATATGGAAAGCTTACCGGAATCAAAATTGATCCGTGATCTACATCCGAAAGATATGAAAAGTTCGCGTGAAAAATTTTATATGTTTCTCAGTGGCTGGATGGGTGGGCCGGATCGCTATATTGAAGCTTTTGGTCACCCACGCTTACGTGCCAGACATTTGCCTTTCCCTATTGGAACTGAAGAACGTGATCAATGGTTGATGTGTATGCAAAAAGCGTTGAATGATATGGATATTGATACGATGTTTAAACAACAACTGATGTCGTCTTTTACACAAACAGCAAATCACATGATGAATAAAGATTTAGGCTAGATTGCTTAATTCTTGATCGGTTAAAGCGACCATAGATAATTTTTGTGAAAGTTTATTAATTTGTTTTTGAACCATCTGGTTTTGCTTTTCAAAACAAAGGCCAATTAAACCAAATTCTTTCCAGACAACTTTCGCATGCAGTTTTAAAAAAGTATTGCCTTCTTTCAAGACAATTTGGCACTCCTGATCAGGCTGCATTTCAATATCGGTAGGTTCCATGATTTGCATACCATTTCCGGAAAGGTTGCGCATTTCGGTGGGGGCTTCTTTCTCTTCAACAACAGCGGTGATATCAAGCTTTGCAATGATGCGATCATTATTTCGACGGTCATCATCATCATATGGATTTTTACGCCGATCTTTCATAATAAATACCTTTTTTATTATTCAGTATTTAATATCGGCCTAAACAGGGCTAACTTTAATTAAATTTCTTTATAACTTAGAACAAGTTACTGGCTTTGAATATATCCTGATACACCAAACAAGGATCTTTTCCTGCTTCGAGGCTTTGTTTCCAGCTATCAACTTGAGCCTTTCGTTTTGCTGCGCGCTCTGGCCTGTTGGAGTTCTTAACTGCTTCTTCACCAATCTTAATCATTTCTATTGCTGCAATTCGACAACGTTCTGTTGCATCGTCTGGTATAGGTTTGCCATCGTATACAGCCGCAGCATAAAGCGAACTTGAACAGAGCAAAAAAGAATAAAAAATCTTATTCAGTGAAATGTGAAAGAAAATTTTCATGCATGTCGTGTTTTATTTTAAGTCTTGTTAGAAACAGTTTAATCGTAGTAGTTACAAGCTGCCATGAAAAAATATCAATTAATTTTTGATTTTGTGTCAACCAAATCAAAAGCAGTGCGTTAAGACTTGTGTAAAACGTTAATTTTTATGGAGAACATAGGAGAATATGATGATTAAATTTAAAAAATTAAATAAAAACAGTGCATTAGTAACAATTATTGCTAGTGTTGCTTTTTCAGCGCCGGTAATTGCGGATGACGGAACAGGTTGGCAAGCACAACGAGAAGAAATCAAAAAACAGTTTGATGCTGATGGTGACGGTAAACTTAACAAAACAGAACGTCAGGCTGCGAAAGAAACTTTTAAACAAAAAAGAAAGGAATACATAGATAAAGATGGCGATGGCGAAATCAGCGAAGCTGAACGTGCGGCAATGAAGGAAGAACGTAAAATCAGAATGCTTGAAAAGTTTGATGCCGATGGTGACGGTAAATTGAGTGAAGCAGAGCGTCAGGTAGTGAAGGAAAAACGCCGCGCCAAGATAGTGAAACGGTTTGATGCCGATGGCGATGGAACATTAAATGATAGTGAACTTGAAGCGGCTAAAGCAGCAAAAGAAAAACTTATGCAACGTCTTGGTTATGACATAGAAAGCTAGATTGATATTGCTGAGTATAAATTATCATTCGATAATAACGTAACTGGATGTTTCCAGTTACGTGTTTTTAAAATGAAGCAACTGAACTTAATAAATTATAAGGTAACTCAATGCTGCAAGAACATCGTGAACTGGATGCTTTTCTTGCCAGTGTCGAAAAGCGCGCTTTTCGCATGGCCGAAATTGCAACTGGTAATAAAGAAGATGCTCTCGATATCTTACAGGATGCAATGTTTAAGTTGGTTGAGAAATACGCTGATCGTAATGCAGAAGAATGGGGACCTTTGTTTACAACTATTCTACAAAGTCGGATAAAGGATTGGTACCGACGTAATCAAGTGCGGAATAAATTGCGTAGCTGGTTTTCGAAGAAAGATGAAGAGCAAGAAGATGAAATTCAACAAGCAGAAGATGAACAAGCAAGAACACCGGAACAACTTATTCAGGCAGAACGGCGTGTCGATGAACTGGATAAAGTAATACATGCCTTACCGCTTCGGCAGCAACAAGCTTTTTTATTGAGAGTATGGGAAGGTTATAATGTTGAGCAAACGGCAAAAGTAATGAAATGTTCTGCTGGTAGCGTGAAAACTCATTATTCAAGAGCGATACATGCATTACGCGATAAACTCGATCAACATTGGTGATGGACTATGACGAAAATGAATGAAGACGAATTAAATTCGAATATCAAGCAAAGTCTGGATGACAGTATTGATGCTCTGGATGCTAATACTTTATCGGATATACGTCAGGTTCGTGCTAAGGCTATAGAGAAGGCTAGCTTAAATCATTCTGTTTGGGCCGGAAATAAACAAGGCTTTTTAATAGGCGGTGTCACGACAGCCTGCGTTATGGTGCTTGCGGTTGTACTTTTATTTAACTCTCCGACATCTGTACAAAGTATTCCAGCAGAAGATATTGAATTAATTTCTTCTTCTGACAGTTTTGAGTTATACGAAGAGCTGGAGTTTTATGAATGGCTGGAAGAAGATGGTTTGCCGAGTTAGTGTATACCCAAACAACCTGAAAATGCCGGTTTATAGCACTCCTGTTTTCATCCAGAGCTGCGTTGCTCCTCCTTACAGGGGGTGGCCATGCGCGTCGTCGCGTCTTGCTCTGAATGAAAACAGAAGCACTCTAGATCAGGCATTTTCAGGTTGTTTGGGTATATGTGCTTTATTACTCTTTTCAATTTCATCATTGTATGCAGAAGAGTTAGCAGATGATGAGCAACAAGCAGCAATGCCATCAATGGATTTTCTCGAGTTTCTGGGTGAGTGGGAAACCGAGCAAGGTGAATGGTTAGACCCTGAAACATTAGAAGATAATGACATTACTAAATTATTAGAATCAAATATTGATAATGAAAACTAAATTATTGACATTATTACTGCTGTCTTTTTTTACAGTAACCTCGTTTGCTGAAGAAGGTATTGCCTGGGATTCTTTGTCAACAGAAGAGCAGACTGTATTAAAAGATTTAAAAGAAGAATGGGATAGCTTGCCAGCAGAGCGTCAAAAACGTTTTCAAAAAGGAGCCAGTCGCTGGCAAAAAATGTCTGAGGCACAGCGGGACAAAGCAAAACAACGCATGCAACGTTGGAAATCAATGGATGAAGAGAAAAAGAAAAAAATTAAACAACGATTCGAACAATTTAAAAATCTGACGCCTGAACAACAACAGAATATTAGAAAACGGCAACAATGGTTTAAAAACCTTCCTGAAGAAAAACGTAAGGAGTTACGCCAACGTTTTCAAAATATGTCTGATGAAGAAAAACAGGCTTTTCGTGAAAGAAAGAAAGCGAAACGTTTGCTGATGAAAGAAAAGATGGAAGGCATGACAAAAGAAGAACGTAAAGCATTCAGGAAAAAATTGCAGAATATGTCGGTTGAAGAACGCCGACGGTTTATGCAGCAATTAAAGAATGACAGTGCAAAGTCATCTACAAAAAGTTATGAATGATTAAATTCAGCAAGATTCAGATCGAAATTAGTAAAATAATCAGTTAAGTTTATTGCGCCATGACTGATTATGAACGCATAGCGGAAGCAATTAGATATATCTCTTCAAATGTGGGTGAGCAACCATCACTTGAGCAAGTTGCCAATCATTTGAATTTAAGTAAGTTTCATTTCCAGCGATTGTTTACTCGTTGGGTCGGTACTTCTCCGAATCGGTTTTTACAAAGTCTAACGGTTGAATACGCCAAGGCTTTGTTAAAAGAATCCTCATCAATTGATAAAGTCAGTCATGAATTAGGTTTAAGCAGCACTTCGCGCCTGCATGATCAATTTATTAATCTGCAAGCGATGACGCCGGGAGAATATAAAGCGCAAGGTAAAGGTTTAAGTATTAACTATGGCGTTCATGAAACACCGTTTGGTTACGCTTTCATCGCAATAACGGATCGCGGGATTTGTCAGTTATCTTTTCATGATAAGAATGATAATGAGCAGTGCTCGAGTCAATTGACTGAACTGGAAAAAAAGTGGCAGTTAGCTTCTATTGCTGAATCAAAAAAAATGACTAAGCCTTATATCAATTCGATATTTGAAGCTGATAATAAACAACGGGAGTTAGTGTTACATGTGCAGGGCACTAATTTTCAAACAAATGTTTGGAAAGCACTATTAAAAATACCTTATGGAAGTTTAACGACATACGGACAACTCGCTAACAGCATCGCTAAGCCGAAGGCATCGCGTGCAGTAGGAACAGCAGTGGGCGCAAATCCGATAGCATTCCTGATTCCATGTCACAGAGTTATTAGAGCAACAGGCATAATAGGAGAATACCGTTGGGGTAAAGTACGCAAACAATGCATACTTGCTTGGGAAGCTTCTAAAATTGCTAACTAATTAAATGAACTGGATTATTTTTCCTGGCATTCATTTTCTAGGCATTCACAACAGGTTTCATAGATAACATTATCTGGTGGTTCAACATATAGAATAGTATCAAGAATCCATGTGTATGGTTCTTTTGCCGCTTTAACTCTCTTACAAGAATTGCACATTTTTATGTTGTTATTCTCATCTGCATATTGCGAAAGTTTACTATGCATCAGATTCTCCTCCCCAAGAAAATCAGATTCTTTTTTAGGTATAGTAGATTAGGCGTCGGGTGATAGTAACCGTACACAGCACGGCGAGTTTATTTCCCGTAGGTATTGTATTCACTCTCACCCGACATAAAACTGACATTTAATTAATTATGTCGACGAAGTTCTGAGTATCTTGATAAATAATAAGTGGAAACAATATCCATATTCAAAACAGCCCCTGCAAATTTAAGGTTAATCGCATATTAAGCGGCTTCTTAGCCGGTTGCTGTGGAAGGCTTACTAGACCATTTGCTGTGGAAGGCTTACTAGACCAATGAGCTTATATTAGAAACTGATTTTTAATGTGAGTCAACGTTTTATAAAATCATAAATACTGGAACAGTAATTGCTTTATATAAAGGTTAACTTAAATAAATGAGTTCATCTTTTAGACTTGATTTTTTAATATTCTCCGTCTATTTCATTGTGACGTTTAATGCATTTCTATATTAATCGTTTATTACGGTTTGATATTTATTTTACAAACTTGTCTGAGGAAAGTTGTAAGTAAATGGAGAACGATTTGCTCATAAAGCAAATATAAAAAACTTTATTTAAAATATCCTTGGCCTTATTTATAAAATAAGGTCAGACAGATTTTATTCTTTATTAGCTTTAAGTAATTGTCGGGCAAACTTTTTTATCTGCGCATCGTAAAGCGCAAGCTCACCACCGGTTTTAATCGCCATAAAAGAAATTCTTGCGAGCAATAACAGTAATAGTAAATCTACAATCCAGGCAATGAAATAGGAAATACGGAATCCTTCTGTGTTTTCTTTTACTTTTACTGTCGTTTCTACATCACTGCTTACTTCGTCCTCGCCGAGAATGCTTTCATGTATTGGTGCAATACTTTTATCAATGTTGGAACCTGCTTCTATGGCAGAAGCCATGCGTTCAATATTGCTTGGATCTTTATAAAGCGCAAGGGCCTCATTGAAAACCTGTATCGCAATCCACAGTCCAATAAACAATAATATTAAGCCACATAATCGAACGACTACGCTCAACACATCTTTACTGGTTTCATTAAATGATGACATTGATGATTGGCTGGTTTCAGCCTGCTCCTCTTCTTCATTATCAAATTTATACATTATTTTCGGCTCAAGGCATTATCAGTTAATCCATAACTGTTATAGTTATTGTAGCTTGATCTCAAGTAGACATGAACTAATTAATAAGTAAAACGATAACGTGTTCCTAAATTATTTAATTAAACGTCTTTGCGGTGCTGTTTTTGTCCTGTTTGGAATAACAACGCTGGTTTTTTTATTGATTCATATTATTCCCGGTGATCCGGTTGAAGTCATGCTCGGTGAAACAGCCCGGCCGGCTGACAGAGAAGCATTACGTCAAGCTTTGGGTCTTGATTTGCCTCTACTACAACAATGGTGGCAATATTTAGCCGGCATCGCACATTTTGATTTAGGTGAGTCTTTTCATTCTAAACGTGCGGTAAATCAGTTATTAATGGAACGGCTACCGGCAACAGCACTATTGAGTATTGTCAGTATGCTGGTTGCTATTGTTATTGCCTTACCTTTAGGCGTACTCGCCGCTGTTTATAAAGACTCTGTTTGGGATCGATTGGCAATGATGACAGCGATGCTAGGTGTTTCTATTCCGAATTTTGTTATGGGGCCAGTATTAATCATCATCTTCGCTCTATGGTTAGGCTG